>NZ_CP047130.1:2748369-3053743 GCF_009832865.1 Colwellia sp. 20A7
AATATCGGCAATACTGACTTTTAATGCGACAACGCCAATAACACTGTTGTTATCTATTACAGGGTAAGCATAATAAAAACCACGCTTGCCACCACTTAACCCTACAGCATAATAATGTGATAGTTTGCCTTTTAGCGCATCTTTAACATAAGGTCTGAATTTAAAATTCATGCCAATAAATGTAGTTGGTGAAAGCCAATTACTAGCAGCGATGGTAATGCCAGACTTATCTATAAGGTAAATATCAGAAGCTTGGGTCATGTGACGTACATCTTCTAGCAGCTTATTTAGCCTTTTAACCTTTGAGGGATCGCTAGGGGATAGTAATACTTCTGTTATTAGAGCTTGTTTAGAGAGTACTTCGGGGACTGTATCAAAACGACTAAGAATATTCTCTATATAGCTCACTAAGTTATCGAGTTGTTGGCTAGATTCCTGGTGTATTTGCTGATAAGCATTACGCATGCCTATCAGCTGTGTTATCTCAATAACCGACAATAATCCCACAACAACCAAAAAGGAAGTAATATAGTTTTTACGTTTTAATTTACCTTGATAGATCAAAAAAATTACCTTGTTAAAAACTCAATTTACTTTACCTACACCAATTTAACAGGTTACTTATTGTGGAGCACTTGATCTTTAAGCGATTAAAAATCAAATCTAGCCGCAACTTGTAGTTCCGACATATTTTCTCCTGTTGAAGGTAAACGCGTATTATCGTTATCTAGTTGTTCAAAAGAGGTCCATAAACTAAAATTCTTAGAAAGATAACGGACATATTCTACTTTAATTGATCTAACATCGCCCTTAATTTCACAAGCATTTATCGCATAACGTGCATGTACTTGGTTATCACCTTGACGCCATTTAGCATATAAGCCCGCAGTTGAACGTTCTTCATCTACACATGCCGTAACTCCGCCAACATTATCAGTGTTTTTTCTTGATACTAATTTAACATTACCAGAAGAATTTCCACTATATATGTCGAAGTCTTCTTCTGCTAACTGATAAAATGTAGACACGGTGATAGTGTCATTTATGTCATACCAAGCTCTAACACCATATAAGTTTCCAGTATTATCACCTTGTTGATCTGCGACCAACGCGGCTTGAAGTTTTAATTTTTCATGGTGATATTGAGCTGCTACTTGGTATTGATCAATCGAATCACCATCTTCACCTTCGGTTTGTATTGCAGCGCCAAATTTCCAAGCATCGAATGACTTTTGCCATTGCAACATATCGTCATCGCGAATAGCGCCTTGGCGTAATGAATCTAACGCATCAGAAAAGTAAGCACTACGAACATATTGATGCCATATAATGGTTTGAGAGCCATAAGTAACAGTACCAAATTTACTTTTTATACCTACATAGGCAAGACGTAAACCAGCACTTTGATTTTGATTAAAGTTAACACCGTCATCACCACGTAAACCGTATTCGACTTTAGCAATACCGGTTAAATCATCAGTTAATTGGGTATTAGCATTTACACCAATTCTACTTAGGTAGTCTCGACCATTTGCAGCATCATCAGCTGTACCACTATCGATATAGTCAGCACCTAATCGTAATGAGCCATAAAACTCACTATTAACCTCAGCCGCATAAGTATTCATACTTAAAATAGAACAACCAAGTATCAATGTATTTAAACACCAGGTATTATTTTTTTTGTTTACTAAAACGTATTTCATGTATTCCCCTTGATCTTAAATTAACCTTAAGAAGTTTTTATATTTTTATAAGAGCCAACAAAAACTTAATTTTTATCAGCACCCTCTTATGGCAATATTTAGACCAATTAAAAACAAAAAACGAAACAATTAAAATAAAGCAATAACAATAGGTTACAATTTCTGTAGTTATACGGCGTTAAGTGGTACGGGTGGAATATCACCCCTAACGATTGATGTTGTATATAGAATTCCCCCCATAACAGTATTTTCATCAAAAAGATAAAGTCAAAAGATGAACAACATAACTAACAGCAGGCCAATTACGGTATAAACCTAAGATTTCCTGACTAACCCTATAAATTTTATTGCGATGTATTCAAGGGCGGTTTTCCACACATAGCTATTTAATTATGGGGGGATTTCAATACATATTATAATAAAAAACAGAGTAGACAAAAATAAAACATATATTTAACAACAAGATAAAAACATGGCAGCGTCTTTGCTATGCATAAATTAGAATTATTATAAAAAACACTATCGGGAGTGAATTTATGACAGAGATTAAAGACAAAGAAACACCATTACGAATGCTTTTACTAGGACCAGCAATAATGCTGATCACTTTATTAACCCCTTCTCCTTTTGATGGTATGTCTGCTGTAGCATGGCATACACTAGGACTAACTTTATGGATGGCAATATGGTGGATTTCTGAAGCAACCCCTGTTTCTGTTACCGCATTTTTACCTTTAATTGTTGCACCTATTGTTGGTATAGCCCCAATTAAGTTAACAACCTCTTCTTATGCTCATCCACTAATATTTCTCTTTCTTGGTGGTTTCTTTATCTCCATTGCGATGGAACGTTGGAATTTACATAGACGAATTGCCTTAAAAGCAATGTCTTTAGCCAGTACTAAACCTAGTCACCAAATTGGTGGCTTAATGTTAGTTACTGCTTTTTTATCTATGTGGATGTCAAATACAGCAACGGCAGTAATGATGTTACCTATCGCCTTGTCTATTATTGAAATGGTAAAACAAAAGCAAAGTGGAGAAAAACAAGAAAACTTTTCAAAAGCAATGCTTTTAGCCATTGCTTTTTCTGCCAGCATTGGTGGTTTAGCTACATTAATTGGTACACCGCCTAATGCACTTATGGCTGCTTACTTGGCTGATAGCTATAATATTGAAATTGGTTTTGCTCAGTGGATGATTATTGGCATACCATTAACGTCTGTACTATTAATACTATGTTGGTTAATCCTCACAAAGATATGTTACCAAGTTAACGAAGGTGAACATATTGACACACATGATATGTTTAGAACTAAATTGAAAGAGTTAGGTGTAATGAGTAAAGGCGAAAAGTTAGTACTATTTTTCTTTGCGTTTGCAGCAATCAGTTGGATATTAAGACCTTTAATAGCCAGTATTACCGGGCTTGCTATATCAGATACCGGCATAGCAATGTTTGTTGCTTTGTTACTTTTTGTTGTCCCCGTTGACCGAAAAAAAGATATTCGTATTTTAGCCTGGGAAGACACCAAGAAATTGCCTTGGGGCGTATTGTTACTTTTTGGTGGTGGCTTAGCCTTAGCAAGTTTAATTAAGCAGTCAGGTCTTGCCGACTTTATCGCAATTCAACTTGAAGCAACGTCAAACATTCCACTTATCGCTGCTATTTTGGTTGTTACCGTTACTATATTATTCCTAACTGAGATAACCAGTAATACCGCAACTGCGGCTAGTTTTTTACCTTTATTAGGGCCAATATCAGTTACCTTAACTGATGGACCGATGATGCTAGTAATTCCGGCAGCTTTAGCCGCTAGTTGTGCGTTTATGATGCCAGTAGCAACCCCACCCAATGCCATTGTATTTAGTTCTGGTGAGTTGCGTATTGCCGATATGGCTCGAGCGGGTTTTTGGCTTAATATCGCCGCTATATTTATGATAGTTATATTAATGTTAACGGCAGTACCTTTGGTATTTAATTTATAACGTAGCCGCTATACGCTGTTTATATCAATGCCAGATAATTAGTCTGGCATTGATTTACAAGCTATTCTAAAGTGTTAACATTTTAATATTACTTTTTGAAACCTTACTTTTCGAAATATTATTTTTCGAAACAGCTATTTTTTGTAACCGTTACTTTTTAAAACGAGAAATAAGACTTGAAGTATCCCAACGATTACCACCGGCTTCTTGTATCTCTTGGTAATAACCATCAATCTGTTTAGTCGCCGTTAAATCAGCACCTAATTTTTCCGCTTCATTAAACGCGATAGCAAGATCTTTTCTTACCCAATCAACGGCAAAACCAAAGTCAAATTCGTTAGCACACATCGTTTTCCCTCGATTATCCATTTGCCAAGAGCCAGCAGCACCTTTGCCAATAGTATCAAGCAACTTATCTGTATCTAACCCTGCCTTTTTCGCAAAGTTTAAACCTTCAGCTAAACCTTGAACAGTATTAACAAAACAAATTTGATTTACCATTTTTGCTAACTGGCCTGAGCCAACAGGCCCCATTAATTGACTAAAACGGGCAAATGTAGCCATAACAGGTTCCACTTTAGCAAAGACAGCTTCGTCACCACCAACCATAACCGTTAATATGCCATTTTCAGCGCCAGCTTGCCCACCTGAAACAGGAGCATCTAAAAAGTATTGCCCATTTTTTTCAGCAATAGCAGCAAGCTCTACTGCAATTTCTGCAGATGCCGTTGTATGATCAACTAAAATACTGCCACTAGGCATACCGGCTAATATCCCCTGCTCACCTAGAACAACTTGTTTTAAGTCATCATCATTTCCAACACAACAAAACACAATATCACAATCATTAGCAGCTTCAGCTGGTGTTTGTGCGAAAGCGCCTGAAAATTCTGCCTGCCATTTTTTAGCTTTTTCTGTTGTACGGTTATATACGCAAACGTCATAACCCGCTTTTTGTAAATGCCCTGCCATTGGGTATCCCATTACACCTAACCCAATAAATGCTACTTTCATAATACTCATCCTAATTGTGTTGCGCTGACTTATCAAAAATTAACAAAGTGTTTAATACTACTTTACGATGAGGGTATAAGCGCTAAAGCAATAGTGTCAAATTTAATCCCTTGCCAACCTGTTTTGATAAAATTTCTAATATTACCGTGATCATCACCAAGTGGATTTTCCAACACATCTTCACGATAATACCGACCAAAACACGCTAACGTTTGTTGTTGGTTTAGTTCATTTAATTGCGCAAAATAAAATATTTTACATGAGCCTTCATTAGTACCTGCCTCATTGACAAGTTCGCCATTAATAAAAGATGTCGGTTGATAATGATAGTTATCTTTAATTATTTGCATCACTTGCTCAAACGCTACACTTTTTTCATCTTGCTTAATCTGTGTAAGTAATGTCGTTAAAGTATTTGTATTATTTTCTTGCATGATGATCTTATAAACCTTCTTTAAGTTTAGCTTTCGCCGCTTCAACTTTTGAAAAGTCTAAACCTAGCTCTTCTACGGCCTCTTGAATCAAGTTTGGTTGAGTCATCACAACACCCATAATGGCTTGTAATTTTTCAGGTGGGATGCCTAATTGTTGAATAATCCCCATCGCCATTAAAGGATTTTCTGTTAACGCTTCAAAAAGTTCATTGATTTTTTCTTCACTAACATTTTCTTCTTTTAACATTTGAATAATTGGATTCATTTTTATTTCCGACTTTGGTTAAGGTAATTAATTTTTATGGTTGAAGTTTACCCTTTTTTGCTATCAAAATAAAAACAATGTACAGTGTGTAAAATTAAATTGTACACAACTTAACTTGTCATTAAATAACTAATAATAAAATAAGCCTAAGGAATAAACATGAATAACGATATATACCAATTTTCGGCTAACAATAATTCGGGCGAAGCAGTTCAATTATCAACTTATAAAAATAAAGTTATGTTAATTGTGAATACAGCAAGTGATTGTGGGTTTACCCCGCAATATAAAGGCTTACAAGATCTTTATGAAAAACACCAATCGCAAGGATTAGAAATACTCGCCTTCCCATGCAATCAATTTAAACAACAAGAACAAGGTGATGACGCTGCAATAAAACAGTTTTGTGATTTACGTTTTAACATTAAGTTTCCTTTGTTTAGCAAAATTGATGTTAATGGCGACAATGCCCATCCATTATTTAACTTTTTAAAATCAGAAGCTCCTGGAATAATGGGCTCTACGGGTATTAAATGGAATTTCACTAAATTTCTAGTAAATAAAGAAGGTAATGTTGTTAAACGTTATGCATCAACAACAAAGCCTGAAGCAATAGAAGCTGATATTGAAAAGCTTTTATAAACACTAGGTAGTAATTTATGAGTGATGATGAAAGTTTAAAACTAGAAAATCAATTTTGCTTTCGGCTTTATAGCCTAACCAAGCTAATGAACCGACAGTATAGCCCGGTATTAAAAAAACTAGGGCTAACGTACTCGCAGTATTTAGTGATGTTAGTTTTATGGGAGACTAACAATACTAAAGCGTCTACTTCAGTTAAACAGCTAGGTGAAAAACTAGATTTAGACTCAGGTACCTTGTCACCATTATTAAAACGCTTAGAGAAACAAAACCTAGTAACGCGTGTTCGTAATAAAACTGATGAACGCAGTGTTGAAATAAAGCTAACTAACGTTGGTTGTGAATTAAAAATAAAAGCCAAAGATATTCCTGCGGAAATGTTTTCTGTTACCGGAATGTCGCTAGAAGCGTTGCAATTAATGAATAAACAACTCGATAATTTATTAATGGTTATGAACAAAAATGATATTAACCACACAAGAATATTATGTCCTACTGAATAGGTAAATTTAAACTCATAACGGAAATTTTAAATGTTATGTTACTAAAAGTGACCTATCTCACCTGAATAAAACACTTTGTTCAGTTCAAAATAGATCCTAGCCATACTTTAAAGTAGGCAATTAACGTTAGACATTTTTATAATGTAAATCTTCCTTAAGACTTTATTCACATTTAGCGTACTAGATTAGCTTTTTTCCTGCACGCCAAACGAGGATAAAAAACATCACGAGATAAATTGGTGTTTCAACAAAGGTGTCATAAGTGAGCCACTGATCTTCGGTTAATTGACTTGCAACACTAAAATTCAACCCTGCCATACATAGACCGATCACAGCTAAACCTAAGACAAAATATTTATGTTGAATCGGAGAATTTAAGTATCTCTCAAAACGAGCGCCAAAGTAACCACCTTTATTAAGCACTCCATCTATTATAAGGGCTGACGCACTGATTACCCCCATAAATGTCCCCTTGAGTTGAACTAAATACTCACTTTGAAAAACAATGGAGAATATTGCTGATATTAAAAGCATTATCGTGCCGAAGACTGCGAACCCACCGAGTAAATCGACTTTAACAAAGCGCTGGATAACCACAAGTGACAACCCTAAGAACACACCTGTGAATGCAGCTATGGTTAAGTCTCCGGTTACTTTTGCTACTATAAAAAATGCGGCGCCCGTGCCTATATCAGCGAGAATAGAAGGTTTGTTTTTTTGCCATTTTTCATTTTGAAGATCTCTTTTATCATTTGCCTCTATTGAATTGTGAGAAACACCTAAGTTTTTAAGTTTTTTAGTTGCAAAGTGAATGTCTCTGCCAGGGTGACTTTCGTAAATTAAGTTGTTATCTTCCCTAACTTCGATACCGACATTCAACCAACTAAAATAGCCAACTGAAACGAATAACGCTTTAGTTTGATTATTTGGTTGACTGGTAGGTTGAAACTTATGTTCAACCACTTTGAAGTCACCATCAAATAAATGTGAACATTTATCTACCAATGTTCCATTATAAAAAAGCTCTGACGTATAACTTTTAAATGAAAAGGAGTACCTCACTTCATAATCGTTCCCGTCATATTGAAAAGGTCTTTTAAAGGTCCATAAACGCATAGTCATCCTGATTGTTCCTATTTTTAATATTTATAACTTTGCTAACGTCATTCGAATATATGTTCGTCTTTTCTTCATAATTGACTTTACACTTTAGAAAGACAGTTTATTTTTACGACACAAGCGTTTAAAAATGCCTGGGTATCGATGATGTCCTCTTAACGCTTAACACTTGTGCATGTGCATGTGCAAGCATAAGTAATAAACATTCCATAACTTTTATTTAATTAATATCCCATAATAACAGGCTGTTAGGAAAGATAAATTTAAAATTATTGTGATAACTGGGATCTTACTAAAAAGTATCAACTCCCCCCTTCTCTTGTAAATAAGTGTAGTGCCTTCAATTTTATCGGGTGCAGATTAAATGACAAATTTTACAGTTAATAACTTTACGGAGTATAATGATTTTTCGGATATCCAGCCATAAACCTGAGCGTTATTTTTGGCCACTCAAAGCCTGAAGCTAACCCAGTACAAATTGAAGTAGTCCCTAAAGCACTATATAAAAGTTTAAATGACATTAGTTTCTTCTACATTCATAAAAATATACAAAAAGCCCATTTTTTACTGTGATAATTTTGTGTACTTTTTATCAGTACTTTAAGCAACTAAATTTATTTAATTAATGCTTTATAGTGGAAATAATAACATTTAAATAAAACCTATTTCATATGACAAGCGGTCACTTTCTTATGTGGGTTGGTATTACATCATCATACAATACTGATAAGTAGTTTTTTGTTAAACAATAAAAAGAGAAACCTATGTTAGAAATGGCAGTCATTTATTTAGCCGCAGCCATAGTCGCTGTCCCCATTGCCAAACGTTTAGGCTTAGGCTCTGTGCTTGGCTATCTCATTGCTGGCATTATCATTGGCCCTTTTGCTTTTGGACTTGTTGGCGACCAAACCGATGTTATGCATTTTGCAGAGTTTGGTGTAGTTATGATGTTATTTTTAGTCGGTTTAGAGCTACAACCCTCAAGACTATGGAAGTTGAGACACTCCATTATGGGCTTAGGTGGGTTACAAGTTTTACTAACTAGCGCACTGTTTTTTGCTATTGGTTATTTTATATTAAATTTACGTTGGGAAACGTCATTAGCCATAGGGCTTATGTTGGCATTATCATCTACGGCTATTGTGGTACAAACCTTAACCGAAAAATGTTGGATAAAACAAGAAGCAGGCCAAAACGCCTTCTCTGTACTGTTATTTCAAGATATAGCCGTTATTCCAATTCTCGCTTTATTACCACTGCTCGCTTTTACACAAATGGGCAACGTTGACGTTGCATTAAGTCATGAAAATTTAATTGACCACCTGCCTGTTTACACACAAGTTTTAATATCACTAGCGACTATTGCTGCCATAGTATTTGCAGGAAAATACATTTCGACACCACTATTTCGCTATATAGCAGAGACACGTTTACGTGAGCTATTTACTCTTTTCGCTTTGTTTTTAGTCATTGTTATTGCTGTCATTATGCAAAAAATTGGTTTGTCTTCTGCTTTAGGCACATTTTTAGCCGGTGTTGTCTTAGCGGAAAGTGAATTTAGACATGAATTAGAAGTAGATATCGAACCCTTTAAAGGTTTATTACTTGGCTTATTTTTTATCACCGTTGGCGCATCAATTGATTTCCCATTATTAATAGCACAGTTTAGTCATGTTATGATATTTGTCGTTGGGCTAATTGCCATTAAAGCGCTAGTTTTATATACCCTTGCTTACGTTTTTAAAATTAGAAGCAAACAACAATTACTGTTCACTCTGGCATTAGCACAAGGTGGTGAGTTTGCTTTTGTATTGTTATCGCTAACCAGTACACTACAAATTCTCAGCGTAGAACAAACCAAACTAACCACTTTGGTTGTCGCTATATCAATGCTAATAGCTCCGTTGTTATTGATGTTTTATGACAAAGTTATCAACCTCGAAGACAAGCCACAAAAATCGTTCGACAAGCCAGAGGAAATAGAAGCCACTAAAAATGTTATCATTGCCGGCTACGGCCGTTTTGGTCAAGTTATTGGTCGTTTATTAACAGCACAGGGCTATCACTTATCAGTTCTTGACCATAGCCCTAGCCAAATAGAATTATTAAGACGTTTTGGTCATAAAGTATTTTATGGTGACGCTGCACGTTTAGATTTACTAAGAGCTTCAGGCGTAAATGAAGCGCAATTATTGATTATTGCCATTGATGATGCAGACAAAGTGCTTCAAATAGCAACAATGGCAAAAAAATACTACCCTCACTTAAAAATTGCCGCACGAGCAATTGATCGTCGTCATGCTTATCAATTAATGAATCTTGGCATTGATACATTTAAGCGTGAAACTTTTGACTCAGCGCTTAACTTAGGTGTAGAAGCCCTCACCCTATTAGGTAATGATCGGGCCGATGCCAAACGAGCCGGCGAGATATTTGCTCAACATGACAATAAATCATTATCTGAACTAACTGACTTATGGAGTGATGAACATCGTTATAGCATCGCTGTAAAACAACGCACTGAAGATTTAAAAAGAATATTAAACAACGATAAATCAGAACAGGATAAATTAAATACTCGTCGTAAAAATAAGGGTACCTCTTGTGATGACACAGAAGAAAATAATCCAACAACTCCGGTGAACACCTCTAATTAAGTACGTAAAAAATATAGGTAAGTTTTAGGTGTATTTAAACGTTACCTATATTAATTTTAAGATGAAACCAAGAAATAAATAAACGTTCACTATTCCGTTTTTAAAGGCCGCTGCTCTGACAGAGCGGTCGTTAACATTAATGATTTTTTGAAGTATGTTGGTATTCAGATGGCTTAATATTATTTTAAGTTGTATTCCCAAAAGACGGTATATAAGTATTATTGTAGTGTTTCATTCGTTTGTAGTGGTCAACTAATTTAGGTTTGTTGCTTGACAGTACGCTGTATCGAGCGGAATAGACTGTTTAATTTGTTCCTTTGTATCAAGTAAATTATCTGCCTCTGGTGATAGTGCTAAGGCTTGCTCAATCAAAACATTAGCCTTGTTCTTACAGCCAATTTTAGCCAACACATAGGCATAATTATTTAAGTACGGGACTTGAGTCAGAACATCGGCTTTCGCCAGCTGGTAGCCTTTTTGGTACCACTGGGCGGCTACTATGGGGCTAGT
Source organism: Colwellia sp. 20A7 (assembly GCF_009832865.1). Taxonomy (NCBI): domain Bacteria; kingdom Pseudomonadati; phylum Pseudomonadota; class Gammaproteobacteria; order Alteromonadales; family Colwelliaceae; genus Colwellia; species Colwellia sp. 20A7. Next base: position 2,759,208 of record NZ_CP047130.1, read on the forward strand.
AGGCAAATAATGATTAGCAAGTAAAAAATAAGGTAGCCAGTAGTCTTGCCACTCTTGACTGGCACGCTGCATAGCAGTCAAGCCTGCACCAGTTTTCTCTGTGCTTAGTAAATCTTGGGCTGCTTTGGTATAGATAAACTTGTTAAAGTGCTGACTGCTAACATGGCCGGGTACCGCAGCTAGAAACCAATAATTACCACGCTGCCACGTGCGTTCAAATGTGGCTAGGTTCAGCTTATGTGCTTGAGTTTCTCCGGTGTGCAAGATAATATTTTCTTCAGCTAGGTCATATCCTATAACCACAGCATAGTGCCACATTGGAAACATCGATATAGAATTGTTCTGCAGTACAATAACGGGGATATTATCTTTCACCAAGCCCAGTAACTGGGTTAAAGAACCTCGTTCTGCATAGGCAAGTAGTCCATTTTGACGGGCACTAGAAATCATTTCGACTTGTAATGTGCCTTCTAGTTCCGGAATGAAAGTAGCTGGTGCAATATCCTTAGGTGCTGCAGTACCTCCATAAAAGTTAATTACTTCTGAAAGAGTCGTCGGCCCACAGAAAAATGCTTGCTGAGGATAAAACGGCACATTTGGAATGGTATGTTGACTAAAACCAAAGTGATTATCTGATAATAACACTTTGGTTTGTATTGGCGTTTGACAGGCAGTGAGTAATAATAAAATACTAACAAACATACTAGTCTTGATGATTATACTCCTTTTGAAACATTAGGAATTAGATAGGTCTAATAAAAGGATATACGTCTGTAATTCCCATTAAATCTAGTACAGCAACTACTACCAGAACAGTTACAACAGTACCTACTATTCCGCCTGCTGGCATTTCATTCATCTGTGTATTTAAAGATGCCAATTCTTCTTGTGTCATGTTAGCAATACGCATTTTTGCATTAGCTTGATCTACACCTAAAGCTGCTAACTTTTGTTGCACAGCATCTGAATCTACAAAAGACAAGACATGTTGTTTATTGTAGCTGTGTTGTTGACTTGCAAGTACCTGTTCTGAACCATAGACTCCGGCTGAAGCTTGCCCTAACCCTAAAATAAGTAAGAGGCAGCCTAAAGCAGTTTTTATATATTTATTCATAAATTAATAATCCTATTTAATGTGACTCTTATACTTTAAGAGATAAAATTCAATATGCTATTTGATAAAGAAGTGCTTTGACACTTACACTATAGCTTAATTAAGCAATATTGACCCTAGGTACTTTCCCTATAAATTGTAATCAAGTATTCAACGTATAAAATTTTTCACTTAATTAATGAAACTGGTATAACTAAAGAAAGCGCGGTAGAAAGTTGCATAAAAAAATCCAGTGATATCAATCACTGGATTTTTATCTCATTAGCCAATTAATCAAGCTATAAATTGCTTAACTGCTCGGCATTAGCCAATTGGCGGTTTTTTTATATTTAATTTAAAACGCAAATCTTACTTTTGTATACAGGTAACGACCACGAGGATTATGTACACTAGACACATAACCGTATAAATCGCTATCGCCATCACCAATTGCAAATGGTGGCTCTTCATCAAATAAGTTATTAACACCTAACGATAATTTAATAGATTCAGTAACTCGGTAAGACGTTTGTAAATCAACTAATATTTGTGAGTCAACCATACGTGATGTATTACTATCAAAATCTAAAGTACCGTTAAAGTCGATGTCAGGTGTGTCTTCAAATTCACCTACATAACTAATGTTTAAGTTTGTATTAAGCTCACCAATTTCCCAATTGGTAGAGAAGATAAAGCGATGTTCTGGATAACCGTATTCGCCAGTGTAATCACGACCATCTTTTTCAAACTTGTCTTGATATGCCCATTCTAAATTAAACTTAAGTAAACCTAATTCATCAAGAGAGTAATTGTAGTTTACAGAGATATCAACACCGGAGACTTCCTGCGACGATAAGTTTTTAAATGTACTGTGTACTTTTTGTATTGTACCTAGGCTTAAACCACCTGTTGCTGGTAGACGAACACAAACTGTACTATTTTGATTGCCACATTCTGCAGCATAAATAGGACCAAAATCTTCTTGATCAATTTTATTATCTTGAGTAATACTCCACACATCAACACTTACACCAAATTCGGCTGCTGGTGCCCAGATAACACCCACGTTCCATGATTCTGACTCTTCTGCTTGTAAATCAGGGTTACCAGAGAACTCAATATTGTAATCAAGCGCTTGGCAATCTAATCCTGTTTGTTCACAACGTTCTGTATCCACAAAAAATTGACTTTTTTGTGATGGACCTAAGCCTATTTGTGCTAATGATGGCGCTCTAAAGCCTTGAGCCCACGAACCACGTACAGTAATTTCTTCAGTTGGTGCCCAGCGCAGAGCTACTTTTGGATTAGTTGTAGTACCAAAGTCACTATAATCATCGTAACGACCCGCTAATTGTAGTTCAAGGTTATCAGCAAGCGGAATAGAAAACTCAACATAGGCAGCATACTGCTCACGATCAGCAGAGGCTGATACAGATTCAGTACCAAAAATTAAGCCTCGTTGAAATTGATCATCAGGAATATCATTTACATCTTCTTCTCGGTATTCGATACCTGCCGCCATCATGACAACATCATCACCAAAACTAAATGCTTCGCCGGTAATGTTTGCATCAAACGATGTCATATGTGATTCGCCGCGTCGTACTAAACTAGTTGTTATTCTATCGATAACTGCCGCATCGTTATAAGTGCCGCCAAACGGGTTGTAATTTCCAGCATCAATTTCTTGTTGTAAAAAGTCAGTCCGAACCCAGCCTTGGGTTCTATCGCCAGTTTGTAGCGATTTACTACGGCCTTTTTGCACCGCTGTTTCCCAACTCCAATCGTTAATTTCGCCTTTTAACCCTGCAACAAAACGTAAGGTGTCTGACTCAATGTCCCATTGGCGAGCGCCTGCATCAACTGTACGGTAACGACCAATTTGAATGTCTTCACCAAATGGGTTATTTGGATGACTAGCTGGTACCGTAAGGCCTGCATCTTCATCAAGTGGTGTTGGCGCACCTGCAGCTACAGAGCTATTATGCTGAACAGCCATTTCTAAAAAGCCAGTAATGCCGTTATCAAAGCGATATTCAAATTGTGAAATAGCGCCTATACGCTCAGCTGCTGGGGCAATATATCCATAAGATCCGTAATCAAATAAGCAACTCCCCCCAGAAGTTGCATTTTCAGCAGGGCATGCAGGGTCAATTGTTTTTACGCCATCGACATAAAAGTAGCCTGGAAAACCACGAGATGAACGGAAATCTTCACCACCATACGGTGCTTGGTTTGCTGTACCTAAACTACCCATTTCATCAGAAGACAAAGAGGTGTTTTTAAAATAATCGATAATAACTGATGCACTACTTTTTTCGCTTGTAGTACCCCAAACTAGGCTTGCTGTTGTTTCTTCATAATTTGGACCATCTGTACCGCCATAGCCTAGATTAATTTCAACACCATCAATATCTTTCTTTAAGATAACGTTAACTACACCCGCTACTGCATCTGAGCCATAGATAGCTGAAGCGCCATCTTTTAGTATATCGATGCGCTCAATAGCAGAAACAGGAATACTGTTAATATCTACAAATGAGTTGGTGATACCCTCAGCAAAAGCACTAATTGATACACGACGACCATTGATTAGCACCAGTGTTGCATCGGCCCCTAAGCCTCGTAAGCTTACAGCAGCTGAGCCGTTAGCAGTTGAATCTTGATTATTACCACGAGTAGAGAATGTACCGCTACCTGCTACAGGCATTCTTTCAAGAAGTTGCTGTAAATTGTCGTAACCCATATTTTCAATATCAACTCGACCTATAGATTGCACCGGAGAGGGGCCTTCTATATCTGATCGCTTGATACGTGAACCTGTTACTTCAATACGTTCTACATTCTTTACTTCATCTGCAGCATATGAAATTGTTGTAAAGCCAGCTGATAATGCGAGTGTTGCACCCGCAATAATATTGGGTGTAAATACAGTTGATTGTTTCATCCTTAAATCCTTGTTGATATGTTATTAATATTGTTGTTTAAAATTTAAAACAGGTACATTAATATCATGTAACTTAAGTGTTAGCAATTGCGATTTTTTGAGATTTAAGTATGAATTTTGAGCGATTTCATTAGTACTTTAATCTGAATAAAGGTAGTTTGATGCGAGTTAACTTAACGAATATAGGGACGACGTTTAACTATTTATTTTATCAAAAATGCTGAGCTAAACAGTAAAAACTGAGATTGAAGCCAACTCATTAGAGCAAATATTGAATAATTCAGCACAACTCAATATCATCACTTTATTACGATTATTATAATCAATGGGGTCAGAGTATTCGAAATAAGCGATTTGGCCTTAGTCTTGTAGCTAGACAATAATGTCAGACTAAACTTCCACAGCCCGCTGAAGATCCAAAGCTATCATTCATCTGTAATGAATATTTTCAATAATATTCCTAATGTTTAGATTTCTTGAAACCTGAGTTTAATACGTTGTGAATAAGTCCTTCAACGCTTATTTTACTTATTTAAATATAAAACTACAAAGAGAGGAATAAAACTAGGGATAACAATGACTGCTTTGTCATGTTCTTGGTCAAAGTAAGCGTTATTTACTGCATTATTTAATAAATACTTAGTAATGACTAAGTAATAATAAGTAGCATAAATGGTATCGCTAAGTGTCAGAGGTCCTTCAATTATTCATCGTTAAGTCTTACTAAAGAATTCTCTAAAAAACAGCTCAAAAAGTAATGACATTATGCAAATTAGGTAGATAATAACCATACAATAGTTACTTTATTTCATAGAGATAACAAACACTCTCTCCAATAAAGTTCCTTTATTAATAAATACCACACAAAAAAGAAGTTACGATGAATTTAAAAACAGAATCCTCCTTAGAAAAAAAAGCATTTGGTTTATGGAGTGCGGTATTTTTAGGTATAGGCTCCATGGTTGGTGCGGGAATTTTTATTGTTATTGGAGAAGCTGGTGTTATTGCTGGGAATCTAGTGACCCTCTCTTTTGCTATTGCCGCAGTTATCGCATTATTTTGTGGTTACTCCTTAAGTAAACTTGCTGTTCGTTATCCAAGCCGAGGGGGTATTGTAGAATATCTTACACATGGTTACGGCGAAGGCGTATTTTCGGGCGCGCTTGGTGTATTATTTTACTTCGCTCAATTAGTTGCCATAGCAGCCGTGTGTAAGTCTTTTGGCACATATGCAGCAACCTATTTTCCAGATAGTGATAGTGGCTTAATCCTTAATATATTTGCTGTTTCTATACTGTCTTTTTTTGTCATTATTAATTTTATTGGTGCCTCAATTGTAGCTAAGGCTGAGAATATAATTGTGGTTATTAAATTATTCGCGTTAATTATTTTTACTGTAATAGCATTATTTTATATTCAACCTGCGCGCCTAACATTAGCCAATGCGCCAGCGACTTTACATGTTTTTTATGCCTTAGGATTAACATTTTTTGCCTTCCAAGGATTTAGCGTTATTACTAACAGCGTTGAAGATATGGAGAGCCCTGAAAAAACGATGCTAAAGGCGATGATTATTGCCATTGTTCTTGTTACTGTTTTGTATATAGCCGTTTCTCTCGCCGTTTTTGGTAATCTATCATTAGCAGCTATTATTGAAGATAAAGATTATGCTTTAGCTGAAGCTGTTCGCCCCGCCTTAGGTGAATGGGGATTCAAAATTATAGCCATCACAGCGTTACTTGCTACCGCATCGGCGATTAATGCAACCCTGTATGCGGTAACCCAAATTGGCTACACATTAGCAAAAGAAGGAAACCTACCAGAAGTATATGAATACCATATTTTTAATAACACTGAAGGGTTGTTAATTTCTGCATTACTTATAGTTCCAATGATTTTATTGTTCGACTTAAGTCAAATTGCCAGCATAGCGGCTATCTCAGTATTACTGATACAAGGATTTACGCATACAGGTCATTTATTTAAAATCAAAGAAACTAACGCCAAAATATCCTGCGTTATCGCTGCCGTTGTCGGGTCTTTTGGTGCCGCACTTTTTGCAATTGCCTATTCATCTCAATCAATGCCGAATATTGTTTATTATATACTTTCAATTTTCTTTATCGCGTTTATGTTCGAAGTAATAATGCGCTTGTATACAAATAGAGTTATACAAAAACAGATAGTATCCACAGTTGAAAAATAAAAAGCACTCATAATACAAAGTAATAAAGCAATTAATACTAACGTTTATAATTACTTATATTGTTCTTCAATAATATAAGTAATTATCACTATTTATTTGATCTTAAATTAGCTTTCGTACGTATAGGTTTTATTATGAAACTAAACGTTGAGTATAAAATAAATTGCGATATTTAAATTACCTCGAGCTAGTGAATATGACAGACAGTTATAGAACTAAACTGATAAACAGTTTATCTGGGTTTAAAAGTGCTAATCTTATCGGCACCATCAATAAACAAGGCCAAACTAATTTAGCCATATTCAGCTCTGTTGTTCATCTTGGTGCCTCCCCTGCACTCATCGGTTTTATTACCAGACCACACACAGTTACCAGACATACTTTAGAAAACATTAAACAAACCAAGCAATTTACCATTAACCAAGTAAATAAAGATATTTGGCGTTCAGCTCATCAAACATCAGCACGTTACGATGCAGATCAATGTGAGTTTCAACACACAGGGCTAACACCTATATTTATTGATGAAGTTAACGCCCCTTTTGTTAAAGAAAGCCTGTTAAAATATGCGTTAACACTTGAAGAAATAGTACCGGTTGCTGCAAACAACACCCAATTAGTCATAGGTAAAGTAACAAATATTATTTGTGAGCCTCACGCGATTCGAAAAGACGGTTACATTGATATTGAATCGTTAGAAACGGTTAGTATTTCCGGGTTAGATAGCTACCACGTAACTGAGCGATTATCTCGATTAAGTTATGCAAAAAAAGACAAGTTACCAGAAGATCTTTCTATCGACGGTGATAGATTGAGTAAACAATAAATATAGCATCGGTAATGAAATATTAACAATAGATTGCATTACCGGATCGTTATTTTCGATGTATATACTAGATACATAACTGCACTTAATATTTGATGTAACTGATATCAATTTAGCTATTTGATGACCTTGTTTGGAGATAAACATGCTTAACATTTTTTATGATGGTAACTGCCCTTTATGCGCTGCAGAAATGAGTCATCTTAAAAAGTTTGATACCGATAATTTAATTACCTTAATTGATATACATCAACCAGACTTTGAAGCTCTATACCCTAATGTACAATTTTCTGATGCGATGAAAATACTCCACGGACATTATAACGGGCAAGTGTTATTGGGATTAGAAGTTACCCACAGAGCATGGACTTTGGTTGGAAAAGGTTTTTGGGTTGCACCACTTAATTGGCCAGTAATTAAAACAGTGAGTCATTGGGTATATTTAGGTTTAGCTAAATATAGACATCAAATTTCATCATTTTTAGCTAAAACATTTAATATGAAAACCAATGATTGCGGTACAGGTACTTGTAACGCAAAAACGTTAAAGAATCATAATAAAAAGCACTAAAGTAGTATAAACACAATTACTTTAGTGCTTTAGTGCTTTAGTGCTTTAGTGCTTTAAAAAGTATCCCATCCTGAAATTATTTTAAACAGTGATGTCAGTAAATTGATGCTAAACAAACTATTTCCAGCCCATAAGCCATTTATCACGCAACTTTAGCTCACGCCAGTCAATATTATATTCGTTCTTGGTCATTACGGCTTCTATCACGCATTGAATCACGTTTTGCTGTTCATCAAACTTAACTACAGTGATAACAAAATGCTTTTCTTTTTTTGTCACCTCAACCTTAGTCCACTTACTGTGTATCAGTGCTTTGGGATTAATCTTATTTATGTGCTTTGTCTTTATATGCTTTGTATTTATATGCTCAGCGTTCATATACTTGTGTCCATAAGTTTGGTGTTATCACAATTTAGCTTGTTAAAATTAGTCCTTCGCACCTAACGTTGTCGCTAATTCAAAACGTTGAGCTGTGTCACTATTAACAGACCAGCCTTGTAAATGTTGTTCTACTAGTTTCGCCATCATATCAATATGATCTGACTCTGCATTCAGCGCTGGAATATACTCGTACCTTTCACCGCCTGCGTCCATAAAGTAGTCACGATTTTCGATACCGATTTCTTCAATGGTTTCTAAACAGTCCGATGAAAAACCAGGGCAAACTAATTGCACTGATTTAACGCCTTGTTGCGCTAACTCTATCAGTGTTTTGTCTGTGTAGGGTTGCAGCCATTCTTCACGGCCAAAGCGTGATTGAAAACTAACTAGGTACTCATCTTCATTCAAGCCTAAGTTTTCTGCGAGTAATCGAGACGTTTTATAACACTCACAATGATATGGGTCACCATTAAGTAGATAACGTTTTGGAATGCCGTGATAAGTGAAAATTAACTTATCCGCCCGCCCATTACTTTCCCAATGTTGACGAATTTTGTCTGCTACGGCTTCAATATACGCAGGAAAATCATGATAATGGTTAATAAAGCGTAATTCTGGTATTAAACGTTTTTTAGCTAAACTTGCTGCTACGGCATCAAAAGTAGATGCTGTGGTAGAAGCACAATATTGCGGGTAAAGCGGTAACACTAATAATTTACGTACGCCTTGATTAAGCATGTTATCAATCACTGAATCGATGGAAGGCGAGCCATAACGCATGGCAAATTCAACAACTATATTCTCACCATACTTTTGCTTTAGCACTTTATCCAGCGCATCACTTTGATCTTGAGTATGAAATAATAACGGTGAGCCACGCTCTGTCCAAACAGTACTATAAGCTTTAGCAGAACGTTTAGGACGAATATTTAAAATAACCAAATTAAGGATCATCCACCACAGCAAGCGCGGAGTCTCAACAACACGAGGATCTGACAAAAATTCTCGTAAATACCTTTTTAACTCAGTTTTTTTAGGCGCGTCAGGTGTGCCTAAATTAGTAATCAGTATTCCAATCTTATCTTGTTGTTTATGGGTAAAGCTGGAATTTCCTTGATATTTCATTTATTTACTCAGTATGATTTAAAAATAATAAGTTAACGATAATGGGACTTTAACATTACTTGCATGACTCATTTACGCTAGATTAAAATGTGTGATAATTACAATGGCATAAGTATAGATAACATACCTATATATAATCTACGCTTAGATAATATAAATTAAGCCATGTTGGTTACAGTAGTATTTGCAGAAGCAATTAACAAATCCATAATAAGTGGTGAAGCCCCTATGTGCGGCGCAACATTTATTTCAATATCTGGATATAACGCCCTTGTTTCATTAATAATATTTGGAATATCTTCAATAACATGACGCCCAGAATTTAAAAAATAAGGCAGTACAATAATTGATGTTGCGCCATCATCAACACATAGCTTTATACCATCAGGTATTAAAGGTGCTGATAACTCTAAAAAAGCGGCATGAATAATAGTGTATTGCGCTGAACATTGGCTTTTTAATTTTTCGGCTAATATAACAACTTCTTCATTAGATTGTTTTCTTCGGCTGCCATGAGCCACTAGTAATAATGCTTTCATAAAACGTCCTAATAAACCTGAATTCGTCTTTAAACTTATCTTTGAATTGGTTTTAATAATGTATTACTACTTATACGGTTGATACGCTATTTTAGTTCAATGCCAAGTCCATTAATTTAAAGCTTACTTAAAAAAATTGACAATCGCTTTTACTAATCGCAACAAGCATTAGCCGCAAATACATTACCTAATAAACCATTAGCCACAAAAAAACCCGATTTATAGTCGGGTTTTTAGGTTTACTTGCTTCGTATTCAATGTTTTTATATAAAACACCCGTGAAGTAAAATACTTATATGCCAATCGCTAGGTTAGGCTAAGTTCAGCGAAGTTAGACTAAATTCAACTAAGTTCGGTAAAGCGTTTTAATAACATGGTATCCAAATCTTGTTTTTACTGGTCCATGAACTTTGAGTACCGGTTTTTTAAAGACAACTTCATCAAAGCCTTTAACCATTTGACCTTTTTTAAACTCACCTAAATCGCCTCCTTTTTTGCCAGAGGTACATATTGAGTGTTTTTTTGCTAATTTGGCAAAAGGTTCCCCTTTAGCAAGAAGCTTTATAATCTCTCTTGCAAGTTTTTCCGATTTTACCAATATATGAACTGCACTTGCTGATGACATATTACTCTCTTTAAAGACGTTGATTTTGTCATATTATACGTTACTGTAAGGCTCAACATAAAGAGCTAAGCCTATTTAAACAAATTAATCTTCTATTTTATCCCTAATTCAAACGTAAAAACTCTTTCCGTTTAAACCATTTTCATGGCCTTTAGCATGAACTACTTATATTCACGTAGGTATTTCAATTTTTCCTGACTTTTTAAAATGATAAATTCTATTTATAGCCCGTTCATTAATAAAAAAATCCAAATGTAGTATTCCTATATTACCTGTGTTTTAGTTATGATGATTTAATGATTGTTGCAAAATACATTCATTAGAAGAACCTTAACTCATTTAACGAATGTTATTCTATTATAACTATATTAAGGATTTACAAATGGCTAAAGTACTTATGATCACGGGAGATTTTGTTGAAGACTATGAGAACATGGTCCCCTTTCAAGCTTTATTAGCAATGGGGCATGAAGTAGATGCCGTATGCCCTGATAAAAAATCTGGGGATATGATTGCTACTTCAATACATGATTTTGAAGGTGACCAAACTTACACAGAAAAACGTGGTCATAACTTTGAGCTTAATGCCTCTTTTGCCGATATTACTGTCGAAGATTACGATGCATTATACCTTCCAGGTGGCAGAGCCCCTGAATATTTACGCTTAAATGCAAAAGTTCTAAAAATGATTCAGTATTTTTTCACTAGCGATAAACCTGTCGCATCAATTTGTCATGGTCCTCAGTTACTCACTGCTGCTGGTGTGCTTGTAGGTAAAAAAGTATCTGCTTACCCCGCTTGTCAACCAGAAATTGAAATGGCTGGGGCAGAATATATAGAGTTACCGATGGATGGAGCAATTACTGACGGTAAGCTGGTAACAGCTCCTGCATGGCCTGCTCATCCAGCTATGTTAAAGCAATTTGTAGCTTTACTTTAGTATAGCTATATATGCCCACTCCACTTGAAGATTCAAGTGGAGTGGGCATAATTAACATTTAGAGAGTTACCATGTGTCAACTTTTCATTAATGCCGATAATCAATTATGGGCCTATAAAACTAAATCACTTCGTATAGACGGGGTTGTTACGTCAATTCGTTTAGAGACTTTTTTTTGGGAAATATTAGAAGAGTTATCGTTTCGTGATCAAATAACGGTAAATCAAATGATTACTAAGTTGTATCATGAGTCTCTTGATGCTGATCATGACATTAGCAATTTTACCTCTTTCTTAAGAGTTTGTGCTTCGCGCTACCTATCGTTAATAGCCGATGGCGATCTCATTAGAGAAAGTGATACTTCCTTAAGTGATGTAGGTACTCAAGATATATTAGGGCAAGAGTCTATTCGCAGACGTGAACGCAAAGTGCGCTTCAACCATGCTATTAACAAACATTCAATAAATTAGTAAACACTCGTTTTTATATAATGTCACTTCTAACATTAATTACATACTTTAAAAAAATTCTTGGTTCAAAGTATGTAATTACACCGATATCGATACAAGGTCAAATTAACCTAATGCATTAGCTGTAGCGTCTTCCGCTGGTCAGTATTTAAAACAATCCACACGATATATATTAAAACTCATTGAAACCATCTAACCATTCAATGAAAGAATTCGATACTTTTTTAACAGTACCAAGTCCATAGTCAAAAAACCATACCGCTATATCTACTTGCTTGCTCGCACAATCACTGAGTTTGAAACAAAACATGTTTCCCTTACAATCAGATGCAAACAGAACATGCCCCTTAGGCATCATGCCACCCATTTCATAAAGCTGTGATAGTGAAAAAATATCATCCAAACTTAAAAAGTCTTGTACTTCAGTAATGTCAGAGCCTAAATCACAAGTTTTAGTTAATACATTTGGTGTGTGAACCAAGCCATAGGTAGATATTAAATATTTATATGATTCAGGTAGAAAAGCATTTAATTTTGATTCAAGATCTTCAATATCATTACTCGATATCGGAACCATAAAACTTTTTTGACCCCAGCTCTTTACAAAAAGGTCAATGCTATTCATATAGGGAAATCCATGGTGGTAACAAGGGAAGAACTCACTTATGTTAGTTAAGGTTAACCGAAGAAAGGTGTTATGCAATAATCTAAATTTATTACCTAACACCTAATACATATAGTTATTAATCTTCTACGCGAACGCCCCAAACATCGTGTTCATCAGCATGAATTATTTGAACCCACATTAAGTCGCCCGGCTTAGCATCGTAATCATCAGACAAATAAACCTTACCATCAACTTCTGGTGCGTCCATATATGAACGCCCTACTGCGCCAAGCTCATTAACTTCATCAATTAAAATTAAATACTCTTGGCCAATACGTGCTTGTAGTTTGTCGCTACTGATTTTTGCTTGTACAGCCATAAAGCGCTGAAGCCTATCTTCCATTACTTCATCTGAAACATGATCAGGTAACGCATTTGCTGTAGCGCCTTCAACTGGTGAGTATTTAAAACAACCTACACGATCTAATTGTGCTTCTTCTAAGAAGTTAAGTAGCTCTTCAAATTCTTCTTCTGTTTCACCCGGAAAACCAACAATAAAAGTAGAACGAATAACAAGCTCAGGACAAATTTCTCGCCATTTAGCGATACGCTCTAATACTCGGTCTGAACTACCAGGACGTTTCATTAATTTAAGAATGCGCTTGTTGGCATGTTGAAACGGAATATCTAAATAAGGCAGAATTTTACCTTCAGCCATTAACGGAATAATTTTATCTACATGCGGATAAGGATAAACATAATGCAAACGGATCCAAACCCCCTGCTTTGCTAGCTCTTCACACAACTGCTGCATGTGTGTTTTAACTGGCATACCTTCCCAGAAATCTGTTTTGTGTTTAACATCAACACCGTAAGCAGAAGTATCTTGTGAAATAACTAATAATTCCTTAACACCAGAGTCAACCAAGCGTTTTGCTTCACCTAACACATCACCGACGGGGCGTGAGTCTAAATCACCACGCATTGACGGGATAATACAGAACGTACAACGGTGGTTACAGCCTTCTGATATTTTTAAATAAGCGTAATGTTTCGGCGTTAACTTAACACCCTGTGGCGGAACTAAATCGATAAACGGATTATGCACCGGTTTCGCAACATGTTTATGTACTTGTGTTAATACTTCATCGTAGGCATGCGGACCCGTAACACCAAGCACATTCGGGTGAAGTTCAATAATTTCATCCTTTTTAACACCTAAACAACCGGTAACTAACACTTTACCATTAGCCGCTAGCGCTTCACCTATAGTATCTAAAGACTCTTGAACTGCTGAATCAATAAAACCACAAGTATTCACAATCACTAATTCAGCATCGTCATAACTATTAGTTACATCGTAACCTTCAGTTCTAAGTTGCGTAAGAATACGCTCACTATCAACTAAGTTTTTAGGACAGCCGAGACTTACGAAGCCTACCTTTGCAGCGCGATTTGTATCGCTATCTGAGGCAATAGCCGCCTTACTTTGCTCTTCAATCATTTTAGATGGAATATCTAACGTGGTTGTTTGGCTTTTATTTGAGTTACTTGTGCTTGGGTCGAATTGTTCTACGGTCATGTGCTCTCTCAACTTGAACTGTATAGCGTTTGTCGTTGCTTCAACTTATCGTGTAATAAGGTATAGCAACGTCATAAATGGTGGTTTAACTGCCTTTATTGCAAAGTCAGGGTCTTTGTAAAGGCTTTAATGAATTGGGCGAGATTATACAGGAGAATATTTAGCTTGTCTTTTGTGTTTTATTTGGGGATTACTGGTTTATGAATGGCGTTTTTGATACTGATGCAATTAACCTTGCATCAGTGTTTTTTTGAACAGGTGTTATAATCCAAGGATGAAAGCTTAGTTTTACATTCCTTACTTAGCTGGTTAGCTGAAGTTTAAACTCAAAACCAGTTTCCTTGATTTTAAAAATGTAACCTTTTTTATGGCAAATACGCATACCAATAGTCAGTGTTTCACTATTTCTTACTTTAGGATCTGACTCAATTATTATTTTAATATTATCTTTTATTGTTTCAAAGTAATCATTCAACATTTCAATTACTTTATTATAATCATTTATGATATTTAAAGGTACTCCATCAACTTTAACACCCCCTCCTGGTGGAAAATATTCTGTACCATCACTGACTATAACATTACAACAGGCATTTCTACTTCTTAAGTTTTTCTGCTGTTCTTTATATTGCACTTGTACAATTTTATTTGATTTATATACAGCTAAGTTCGAGGGCCAATTCTTATGTATTGATTCGATAATATCAATATCACACCATGATTTGTGATTATATACCCCCACGATATAGGCTGTAGTTTCTTTAAAAAAAACGAATAATAGGTCACTAGTCCTTTCAATATAACCATCGGGTTTAACATCAAGCCCTAGATGTAAATGTTGAATACCCCAGTGGGATAACATGTCATCATTGTAACCTATTATTTCAAGCTTCTTACTCTGATATTTTTTTAGACTTTGACCATCCAAAATATCTTGTTTTATGAGTTCATACGCTGATTGATATTTATTTGGAATTGAGAATTCGAAAGCTTCAACTATTTTTCTTTTTTTAGAGTCGATTATTCTATATTTATATCGCTCATACCAATAAATTGAATCGAACTTAGTATAATCATAACCTTTGAACTCTTCTATTAATTTATCATGGCAATAATTAGCATAATCCTTTAACACTTCATTTACTAATTCCAAAATCACTCCTTATAGTCAGACTATTATTAAATTATATTATTGCCAACAAATAGCTATCTATACTAGAAACTTGTTAGTATTCTAGTTTAAGGTCTTTGGTTGCTATAACTTTCAGTTTTTTAATTATATTACCAAGTAGTTCACTAGATTTATTATAATGCTCAATCTGTCTTTCCAAAAAGTCATCTACATCCTCACCTTCTTCTTTCATCAAATTTTGTTCAAAAGCTCTAATATAAATGTCATTAATTGAATTTCTTATTTCACTTAGTTCAATACTTAAATATATAGATTTCTTTTGAAGAGTAGTTTCTAATATTCTTAGCCTGTCTTTTATATCATTTTCAATTGTACTTCTATGTTTAAGAGCTCTTTCTGAATTATATTTTTGATTAAATTCTAATTTTTCACCCTCTCTATATGAAGCATATGCTTTACAATATTCTTCATCGTATTCTACTCGTTCACCTGGACTCTCATTAGAGTGAAACGCATTTTTATAATCAGAAGTAAACTCATTTAAAAACACTAAATAATTTTTAGTGTGATAGAAGCAATCTATAAGTTCATCATATGATTCTCTTTTTGTATCCCAAATTTGTTGCTTAACCCAAAATTTCTCACTGAGTTGAATTTTAATATCTTCAACTGCTTTAGTACTTTTTTCTAATTGCTTTAAAGCTATATCAAAATCATGTTTAGTAGCTAAATTTTTCATTTTAATTTTAAAATAAAATCCGAAAGGAGCTATTATAACTACAGTAATCAAAGTGGGTAAGTAATTGTAAAAAGATTCCATTTCCATTGATATTAATCCTTGAATTGAGCTTTATGTGAAATTATAAAATTTAACTCGGACACCCACCTTAATTTATATCTGCGGTGAAATAATGAAAGGCTCTAAGATGGGTATCCCAGTAAAACATGGTATGTATTTTTATCGAATTAAGTTTAATTTACTTTTTTACTATCAGAATATCAATTAGTTAAATAAAAGAATAATACATTTATGGTGAAAGCGTGCAATTCTCACGCTTTTCTCGATGAAAGTGTGCAATACAGTATGAGGTAAATCTAATCGGTTGTTCTTACTACCCAACAATTAAAAAGGTAGCGTCTTTCACTAGTGAAAAGAACCATTGCAGTTGTTATTGAGGGAATTAATGCTAGAAAATGAGTTAGCTAAATCATACAATGAAATGAGTAAAAGCTTCAGTTGGTGTGATTATCAATTAAAAGGGATTTTATGTCTAAATTAATTTGTTCTAAATGTAATGCCAATAATAACCTTGATAGCAGGTTTTGTAATCATTGTGGAAACGAACTACCTGCTTTTACAGTTTTAAAGCAAGAAAAACAGGAAGTAGACTCAAAACCATTCGGTATAATAAGTATAATAATTCTGCTTTTTTTTGTAGCATTTATATTAAGTTCACTATTCTCAACCCCTGATTCTTCCTATCATAATAAAAGTGACATAGTACAGTCTAACAAAGCTGACATTTGCAGGGCTGCGATATCTTTAGCTTATGGAAGAAGCATACATATAATTAAATTAGATGCTATTGACTCAAATGGTAATGTTAGAGTTAGTTATAACCGAGCTAATGATAATTCTTATTGGGCATTCGCTTGTGATGTTAGTCAAGACAGCCTTATTTACTCTGGATGGAAAAACTATGAGCAGGAGTGGGGTCGATGGCGGCATGACGAAAAAATCAACTTTAGCATAACACCAAACAAGCATGGTTCTTTTACACTGAACATAACAGACAATAGTGCAGGCACTAAAACTTACAATATAGGTCAGTACTTAACCCCGACAATAAAGAAACAAGTAAAAATAGATAGCAACAATTCAAAATCACAGCTAATAAGTAAAATACACCAATTTCAAACTGAAGTTACAGACTTCCTGACTACAAAAGAGCTAAGTATTACCCCAATAAAGCAACAAGTTAAAGATATGAAGCTACTTTGTAAAATAAATATGACTCTTTATGGTAGTAGAGCGATAGTTAATTATACGATTCAAGAGGAACTTTATAGTCTTGGTGGGAGCCCGCATCATATAACGAATTTCAGTTCTATATTTAAATCTATATTTGAAACTCTAACTAGAGCTGAGCCTGTAAATAAAAAAAAGGAATTGGCAGTCGTTTCAAAGGAAGCGTATAACGTTATTCATGTCGCTAATGGCAATCAAAAAAAATGGCAAGAAAACTATAATACTTTCTTGAACAGTGATAATTCAAAAAAATTGCTTAAGCAAAGAAATGACATACTTGCTTCTATGCCAAAAATAAGTAATGACACTCAGCCTGAAAATTATAATCGAGCAATTCAAGCATTATTAATTGTGAATTGTCCAACAGCTGATATTTTACTTGGTGTATTCTCTAATGAGAATGTTAAAACAACTGAGTATTTAAAGGCTATGGCGCCATCTATGCAACGTAAAAACTCAATACCATATTGGTTAACTCCACTTAATTAAAAAGGTCGGTGACATTCAAAAATGATAAGTATGCTCATTTGTCATCGACCCCGTTATTATCATTTAACTCGGACACCCACCTTAATTTATATCTGCGGTGAAAAAACTGAAAGGCACTAAGATGGATGTCCCAGTAAATCAAAAAAAAACATGGAAGAATAATTTTATGAACTCTTTAATATTAAAAAAAATATTAATAAAGCCTTGTCGCTTAATCGTATTATGTTGCTTATTCTTAACTCTTTTAACCGCTTGTGGCGGTAGCAACTCATCTGAATCAACCACGCCTAACATCGCTGATACAGGTACTGATACCACTATTATTACTGTCGATGCAGGTGATGACCTAACGGTTAATGAAGGTGATACCGTTACCTTGACCGCACAAACCGATGCCGAAAGTACACAGAGTTTGACATATCTATGGACACAAACATCTGGCTCTTCTATTTCAACAACACTTGGGACCCAAAATACGCAACAATTTACAGCCCCTTTGGTTGACACAGCAGGTGACTCATTAGTCTTTCAAGTAACCGTCACTGACAGTGACGGCGTGCAATATAGCGATACAGTCACTATTACAGTAAACGATATTCCTGTTGAAACATTTACTATTACTACCCTCGCCGATTCAAATGGCGCTATTACAGCCTCATCTTCTGTGGAATATGGCGCTGATATAACCATTACAATCACCCCAAGTATTGGCTATCAAGTATTAGCAGTAACCGTTGACGGACTTTCAGTTGGTGCCTTGACCTCTTATCAATTTACCAATGTTACCGCCACGCATACCATTGATGTAACCTTTAAGCTTGCTGATATTATAAGCACTAGTGAATACACAATGCCTGTTGGGATCCCTGAAACTAATCTAGATTTTACTCAAGAAGCGCCCGAAAGACCAAGTGACTGGAGCGCTGAAGTTCCGGGGTATTACTACATAAATTATCAAACGGGGGATAAAAATGCTGCGTATGGTACGCCTTCGTCACCAAGGCAACAAATCCCAAACCCATTACCCGCAGGCTCTTACGTTGAAATATCAGGAGAGTACACTCAAGGCTTCTCAGGCAAAGGTAATAGAATGTATTACCTTAATGGTACTGATGCTGTATGGGAGGCAAATGTAGCTGGACCTGTTTGGATTACAAGCGCTAAAGATACAGGAGGCTCTATTAAATATGTAGGGTTTCAGATGTCTGGTGCTAATGTTTATCTGACAGACCTTATTTTTACTGATGGAGCTAAAGTACAGGTAGGCTCTCCAAGTGCAGGTTACCCGATAGTAAATGCAGTAGTAAGAAACTTAGATATTAATGGAGGAGGTATAACAATAGCTGGTAAAGCTGATCCTGCAAAAAGTGAGGATAACGTCAGTGAAGCTAATAGTATTGTTATATACAATAATGAGGTTCACCACGCAGGGGATATGTATGATTTAGACGACGAAGATTATACTGGTGTACAAGTTGTTTCAGGTGTTAGAAATCTGTGGGTTTTAGACAATGAGATTCATGAAATGTCTGGTGCAGGTGTACAGGTTATTGGTAGTAATTACTCTACCTCTTTTATATATGTAGGTAACAATGAAGTGTACCGAGTTAGGCAGTCAGGTTTATGGGTCAAGTATGGCAATGGTGTAGTGTTTTCTTCTAACTATGTGCATAACATTATTGCTACTCAATGGTCTGTATCTAAGTGTATGGGTTCTCAGTATCAACCTCATAATATTTGGTTTATCAATAATGTTTTACATGACTGTACTTATGGGATTAGAGTTCCAAGCACAGACACGGTTGCATGGTCTAAAACTATTAACATAGTAGGCAATATTATTTATAACATCGCCCCTCAACAAAGAATGGACGGTACATTAGATGCTTGGTCTACTCCGTATAATACATGGCAATCGGCCGCTATCGGTCTTGGTGCTGACGTAGCGAATATATCTAATAATATTATCTATGATGCAGCGGCAGGTATTACCTTAATGGCTCATGCATCTACAGCCTCTATCAAGAATAACATTATATACAATATGGGGTATATGCGAGAAGAACAATCAGACCCTTATGGGCCTACTCTACTTTTTGAAGCGCAGTATCCCAACTCAGAGATAAAATTTAACTCTAATATTATGAGTGAAAATCCTATTATACGTAGAGGGAGTTCTATATTTTATACAATGAGCGATCTAGTTAACTTAGGTAGTACAGGAAATGTAGCTGCCGCTCCTTTATTCACCAAAGCAGAATTACTAACTGCTATAGTTAATAAAGACTACAATGGGTTAAACATAGGTAGCTTGGTAGATGCAGGTGACAACGTAGATGACTTATTAGTTCCGTTATTTACTGATTATTTTACTGATGGTGTTGGGGTAGTCGTTGATATGTTTGGTATGGCTCGCGTTCAAGGAGCTGGTATTGATATAGGCCCATTTGAGCAAGACGGAGCTGAAATGCCTACCATTCCTGATACTACAACTGTTCCGCTAAAAACAGAGGGAGTACAGTAATTCAAATTCAATAACGGATGCAGGGACTATTGACTGGTTGGGTTTTACACAACTTAACGATGCAGGAACCAATATTGATGATATTTTAACCACAGAGTTAAACACTATATTTACTACCATTCCAAGTATTGATGAAGATATATTCAAAAATTTAACTCAAATTTAACTCGGACACCCACCTTAATTTATATCTGCGGTGAAAAAACTGAAAGGCACGAAAATGGCTGTCCCAGTCCCCCTAGTAAACCTATCAGGAAGATGCTGTATAGTAATGTTAATGCATATGGTATTATATGGATTTACTGAGTGGATGTAGGTTTTTTATTTATTATAATCGGATAGATGTCTAATTATTTATACTTTTATATTTTTCAAAAAAACACCTATTTGAAATGCAGCACCTTTAGTTAAATGGTATGTTTTTACATATTAAACAATTAAAGTTAACAACAATACGCTTCTTTCTTTGAGAATGTATTACAAAGGAATTTAATATGAATGTAAAAATGTTAAAAGCAGCTTTCGCTGGTTTAGTTTTATCTGTAAGTGGTTTTGCCAATGCAGGATTAATTTCAGTAGTTTTTGATGTTACCAACTTTGATGATGAAATTGGTTCTTTTAGCGGTACTGACGTAAACAATGATTTTATCTTATCACTCGATGAACTAAGTGCTTTCAATTGGACCTCATCTAATCACGGGTATGTCATTGATGAAGTAAGTGACCTAGATGGTTTTGGTGACTTTGACTTATTAACAAATACCTGGATAGATAATGGCATTGGCTGGGTAAACTCTTCAAATGATGCTTATTACACGTGGAATAACAGATCGAATAGCATTTCTTCATCATGGGCTCAAATTGATATTGTTTCAGTAAATTCAGTAGGTCCAGTAAGTTCTGTAAATGTTCCAGAGCCTTCGACACTTGCTATTTTTGCATTAGGCATCATTGGTTTAGCATCAAGAAGATTTAAGAAACTGTAATCTAACTGTTTACTTTTAAACAAAGCACCTACGTGGTGCTTTTTTATTGTTTGGAGTTTACACTCTGAAATCTAATAAAAATTCAACTCGAATTTAACTCGGACACCCAACCTAACAATTATTATTAATAAAAAACACTCTGTTTTTTATTTTGTCTTTCTCAAGAATATACTTTTTTCTTGCGCATTCATTACTTATATACTCATTACAACAATTACTATAATTAAATAAAAAACTTACTGATTTAGTGCTTTAAATGTTAGCAAACACTTCTTTGCTTGTTGTTGGCTTGTTATTTAGACATAAGGCGTTTAGTAATTTACTGTAATAGCATGATTTTGATCTTCGAAAAACATAACAGCTAGCGCGATAATAAATTTTAAGGATCCACAGTGGAACAAGATACCCTCAATGCGACACATGATAATCAAGTGCAAGCGAGACCTGAAGTCATTGCTGGTTTACCGGGCGCCGAACCTGAAGTACATCGCAGTTTGCTCAAAGCAGGTATTGATTCGAGTCGGTTGTCGATCTTACATCTTGGCCAGCCGCCAAAACCTTTAAAGTATAAAGCCCCCGGCTGGGCGTATCGCATGTTAATAGGGTATTCTCTTTGGTTGGTTTTGTTTCTGCTTCCTAACTTCGGTGTAAAATTACCGGGTTATCTAGATGCTTTTTTTAGCCTTGTTGTGGGATTATTAATTGTTCAGGTGGCATGTCAGGTACTGGTGAAAGCAACGGAACAATTCGCTGCGAGGATGCGTTGGACACATTACATCGCGGGTACGGCTGCAGAGATACTTTCTACACTGCCAGAGCTTGTGGTGATCGCCTTTCTTGTTATGGTGGACCCTCTAATGGCGTTTTTAGTCGCCATGGTGACTATTTACAACAATGCGTTGGTGTTCAGTATCTACTCCTATTTTTTACCTCGAGATCAACATGGCAAGTTTCTTATGCCAAAACCTATTACCGACTCTGGAACACAAATTCTTATCGCTGGTGGTATGCTTGGTCTGATCATGGGTTTGATAATGTTGACCTTTTCTTTAGATAGGCATCCCAAAAAATCTTTTGAGGGCATTGATTTATTGGTCATCGCTATTTTGTTATTGGCTATTTTTGTTGTCTATATTTACAAAATCGTACGAGATCAAGGAGAAGAGGAGGAAGCAGTTCAGTCAGTGCTTGAATTAACCGAGGGAGAAGTTGAGTTACGTCATGATTTAGCTTTTAAACATGTAAAGAAAAATAGTTTCCTCTTTATATTTTTCCTGTTGTCGCTCGGTATTCTTGGGTCTTTTTTGGGCGGTGAACGAGTCGCAGTGTTTGCAAGCTTGGCTATTGAAGATTTAGGTCTTAGCGGTGTCGTAGCCGCTATTATATTGGCTGGGTTCGCGGGCATGAGTGAGTATGTTATTTTATGGACTTCTCACCGTAAAAAAGAATATGGTATTGCTTTAGCAAACGCCTTTGGTGGTATTGCTCAGGTTTTATTTCTGATTGTACCTTTTACTTTTATCGCAATAGCTTATTATCAGATATTTGTTAATTCAGGCCACCCTGACTTACCTATTGCTTTTTCAGTAACACATATATTACTACTGATCTTCTTATTCCCTACTTTACACACGTTAGCCTCGTTGCTACAAAATGATCACACCATGGATATTCTTGATACAGTGATTATGTTTGCTATCGTAGGGCTTTTAGTTCTGCTTTTAGTGACGTATGGCGTGTAAATTAAAAGGGTCGGTGATATTCAAGAATGATAACACTATTCATTTATCACCGACCTCTTTGTTATGTTAAAAACTACGTGAATTAACACAGGATATCAAACTGTTACAACTCGTTCATTGCCTGTGCTAAATCGGCAATAATATCAGCAGGCTCTTCAATGCCTATTGATATCCTAATTAACCCATCGGTAACACCAATTAATTCTCGACGTGCCTTTGGTACACCTGAATGAGTCATCGCGGCAGGATGCTGCGCTAAGCTTTCAGTTCCACCTAGACTAACCGCAAGTTTAACTAATTTTAGTTTATTCAATACGTTAAATGCAGCTTTTTCACCACCTTTAATTTCAAAAGAAAAAGTTGAGCCCGCGCCCGTACATTGTTTTTTATAGATTTGATATTGTGGATCACCTTCGGTTAATAATCCTGGGTAATCAATTCGTGTTACTTGTTGATGCGTATTTAAATAATCAACCACTTGTTTTGCACCAATGGCTGATGCTTGCATACGAATTTTTAATGTTTCTAAAGAACGTAATATCAACCAAGCGGTATGTGAATCCATGGTTGTGCCGATGCAATTTCTGATTTTTCTGATTTTGGCGATCAACTCTTTATTACCTGAACAACTACCACCAATAAGATCGGAATGACCGCCAACATACTTGGTTAACGAATAGAGACATAAATCAGCACCGTGATTTAACGGTTGTTGCCATAAGGGCCCTAACATAGTGTTATCTACTGCCAATATCGGTCTAACGAGTTGTTTTTCAGATATTTCATCAATAAGATGACGACACTTAACTAAATCAACAAGATTGTTTGTTGGGTTATCAGGGGTTTCAAGCATAACCACAGAAATGTTCCCCATTTCACTGGCAGTCTTTAATGCTTCTTCCAGCCCTTTAGTGCCTTCACTCGATATAAAACCGACCGCTTTAATATTCATTTGCGTTAACATACCGTTGATCAAAGTATCTGTGCCACCATAAATAGGTTCAGAATAAACAATGACATCGCCAGGTTTAGAAAGCGCTAACAGTGTTGTTGAGATAGCTGACATACCACTACCGGTTACGATACAATCTTGTGCATTATCCCAGATGGCAATACGATTTTCTGCAATTTCAACGGTTGGGTTGTTGAATCGTGAATAGACTAAGCCGGCTTTTTCGCCTTCTTTAAGTTGGATACGCCCAGAAGAAACATCAAATAAATGCTTACCTTGCTCTGCTGATTCAAATACAAACGTTGATGTTTGAAAATTAGGACATTTAATTGCACCTTCCGATAGCTTTGGATCATATCCATAGCCCATCATTAACGATTCAGGTTGCAGTTTATGCTCACCTATTGCGGTTTTCTTGTAATTATTTGGCATGTTCATATTCTCGGTTAACTAAAGTCTATTGTCGATACAAGTATTATAGAGAGCGTTTATCACTATTCTATCTATTGATTTCTCATTTAAAATATTTGATAAAAATTTTAAATGTTATTTAACGACATCTACCTTAGTACTTGTAATCATTGGTGTCTATGGCCTTTAAGAAGGATATGTATATTCATTTATAGCCACTCCTTTTAGTAATTTTACTGAGTAAGTTTACCTATTATTACCTAGAATCTATCAACAGTAATGTCAATTTCATCGATCAGTCTTATTTATAAAGTTTTTTCTATCGGCTGGTGTTGCGCTCTCATTACATTCACCATGTATAGTGTAAATAGACTTGCTAAGTGTGCGCTTCAGTTCAAAAAATCCTTTTCGGCAATAACCATTTTCTTCAAGTTTTTCAACTAAGCGAGTCTCAAGTTCATTGGTCATTTGATTGTCTCGTTTGTTACTTTTATTCGAGCTTTTTAATTCTTGTTTATTAGGTCGTTCGCCGCCTTTATCTCCCCTTTTGCCTTTTCCTCTTTCTTTGGCTTGCTTGTGTGATTTAACCTCATTGCTATCGTCATTGTTATCGTCTTGTGCCGTAGTTTTGTATACAAAAACTAATGAAAAAGAAAACATTTTTGTATCGCCTACAATATTACTTCTAAACACTTCTGTTATCTTATTGTCATATTTACTACTGCAACCAGATAAAATAAATAAAGTTATTAAAAAAACGACAATCGTATTTTTTAATGAAGTAGCATGTAAAAAGTTAGCGTGAATAAAGTTCATATAATGTAATCATAATAAAAAGGAGACTAGATAAATATAATACTCCTTATTGAGTAAAGAAACGTAAAGAGGGGTTATTTAATTAAACAACTAGCCAATTAATACTAACTAGCATATCGGCTATATCAATATCTTAATACCTGAACAGTCAAAAAGAGAAAACTTGCTCCTAAAGTAAAGGCAGCTTAGCTTTAATGTTATCTTATTTTTGTGCATCGAATAACAGGCAGAACTCTTCAAAAGGTAAGGCTTTATTAAAATAGTACCCTTGATATTGATAACAGCCGAGTTTTTTCAAACAATTCAATTCTTCTAGGGTTTCAACGCCTTCGGCTAAAACATCCATATTCAGCGCCTTCCCCAAACTGATAATCATATTCACAATCGCTAGGCTTTCATCACTGACTTGATCTAAGTCATAAAAAAGTGACGTTTGTAAACCTCTTTAAAACCTATAATTAAAGCTCCTTGTTTATACAAAGCAGTTTGGTGAGTAATCATAGGGTACATTCCCCCAAAAATGGGTAACGAACAACCTGTTAACAATTACGTCAGTGCTTTTTCGTTGTATTCATTTTGGCTACAAATTAGCAGCATTAAGCTTTTTGCTCCTTTATCCTGAGCTAGCTGTAAACCTTTATTTAAATCATCAAGTGCTACACTTTCAATATACAAAGTGAATAATTCTTTATTCATATGCCGGTATCCATCTGCATCTACCCATTTTTTTGTTATATAAAATGGTTTTATTATATAAAAGTAGCGCTAATGCGTAAAATTGTCTAGCTAATAGTAATCTCAAAACCTAGCCCCCCTTTTTTATTTCGCCTTAAAATAACCGACTTCAGAGCGTGTGCTTTTTTTATCGAATCTAAAACTAGAAAAGCAATTAGTATATCAATACAATGGTGACTTTATTTAAGTAGAAGTTTTGGAGTATCAGTTGGTTAAGTTAAAAGGAATGAAGTCTACATTTTTATGTTTAATTGCAGTTACAGGCTTATTCTCATTATTAATTCACTTTCAAATACAGTGGCAAAGTAAATTAACGTTAATCAACTATTTGGTTTATCCATTACTGATCGTTACTGCTATCTTTGCAACCCAATTTAATCGTAGTAGAATTGCTATTTTATGCGGTTTTTGGCTAGCATTTTTAATTGCAACAAACTCCCCATCCCCCAGCACTAAACCTTTAATGATGAATTCACAATGGCTACTATTATATGGTGCTAGTTTATTTGTGTTATTGGCTTTAATAAAAGATCGCGCACTTTTATCTGTTCATGTCGTCAGTAGGCTTATATTTATTGGTTTGTGTGGCGTAATCACCTTTTTTTGGCTGCAACTGAGCCAAAGTTTAAATAGCTTAATACCACAAACGCCATTATGGACATCAGTTTTACCTTACGTTCCTATTATCATACCACTTGGCTTGATAGGTCTTTTATTGGTGTGGCGTAGTATAAGTAATCACGATTTAACACTCACAGCGCTACTGATTACCTTTATTGTTTGGTGTCTAAATCAGCTAAATATTATTGCTTTGCCTTGGACACTTATTGCCATAGTGATGTCTGCACTATATTTACTTGCTGTTAGTACTGACTCGTACTATTTAGCTTACCGCGATGATTTAACTGGATTACCTACTCGTCGTGCATTAAACCAACTCGCCCTATCACTGGGACGTAAATACACAGTGGCTATGCTTGATATTGATCATTTTAAAAAATTTAATGACACCTACGGACATGACATTGGTGATGAAGTGCTAAAACTGGTAGCAACAAGAATGGCTGAAATGCGTAGTAGTGGTAAAATTTATCGCTATGGCGGCGAAGAGTTTACTGTTGTTTTTCCAAGAAAAACAGCTGAGCAAGCTATTCCTGAGCTAGACAAGCTACGTCAAAGTATTGCTAATTACGACATGGTGATTCGTAGCGATAAACGAACAGATAAAAATAGTAGGAACACCAAAAAGAATAATAACAAAACGGTCAATGTTGCAGTATCAATTGGTGTAGCACAAAGAGAGCCAAAACAAAGTTTTGAGCAAGCATTAAAAAATGCTGATTTGGCATTATATCGTGCTAAAAAGAAAGGCCGAAATAATGTCAGTCAGTAGCATTCTTACTTTCTACTTAGGCTCTTGTAATACGAGCTTTAAC
The DNA here is from genome assembly GCF_009832865.1 of Colwellia sp. 20A7. Classification (NCBI taxonomy): domain Bacteria; kingdom Pseudomonadati; phylum Pseudomonadota; class Gammaproteobacteria; order Alteromonadales; family Colwelliaceae; genus Colwellia; species Colwellia sp. 20A7. Next base: position 2,786,372 of record NZ_CP047130.1, read on the forward strand.
ATAAAGTTTTCAAACACTGTTATATTTACTAGATACAATGAAGACTAACTGCCTAAATGATATAATCGTGTAAATAACCATTAAATTAAAAATGTGAATCGAGATCTTTATGAGTATAAAACAAAAACAGGTGTTACTTTTCGATCTTGACGGCACATTGGTCGACAGCGCACCCGATATTGCTTTGGCAGTTAATAGCACCTTAAAAGATCTAAATAAACCGGCATTTGATGAAAATACTATTCGTCAGTGGGTAGGTAATGGCGCTAAAGCATTAATAGAGCGTGCGTTATCTGGCTCAACCAATATTGATAAAGAACTCGATACCACAGTAGTTGAAGATACTTTAGCTATTTTTTTAATGCATTATCAACAATATTTATGTGTCAATTCTGTTTTATATCATGGTGTTAAAGAAGGCTTGCTCACTTTAAAAAAAGCGGGTTTTCGTTTAGCGATAATCACCAATAAACCTGAAAAGTTAATTCAGCCAATATTATCAGGCTTAGGTATTGGTGATATGTTCGAAATATTGATTGGTGGCGACACCTTACCAGAAAAAAAACCTAACCCTGCACCACTTTTATTAGCCTTAAAACAGCTTAATGTTACCGCAGACCAGTGCTTAATGATTGGTGATTCTAAAAATGATATTTTGGCCGCAAAAGCAGCTAACATAGACAGTGTTGGTTTTACTTATGGTTATAATTACGGTGAAGATATCGCACAATATAATCCACAGTGGTGTTTTGATACTTTCCCTGAATTCACTTCAGCAGCTTTTGATTAATCAATATAAGCTAAGTGTTAATTGCGTTAATTGCGTTAATTGCGTTAATTGCGCCATGCTAATAAAAACTTAGATTCAAATAACAAGCTGACTTACGCTAATCGCCAAATCAATTATAGATATAGATTATAGATTATTCGCTAACGCCATCGGATAATCTCGCTCTTGTGCTAACGCTATAGCTCGCTCTGTTACTTCAGTTTCAGAGCACTGCAAGCTAACAGGAAAGTAATGTTCTGTTAAATAGTTTATGCCTGCTTTTACTAATCTCTCATCTGCATACATTAATTGCTCAGAAATAAGCCCACAATCAATAAAATTCTTTAAGATCGCATCGGCGGCATCTAAAGCAGAAGAGGCTTTCACTATTTCAGCGCGAGCGTAATGTTGACCATAAAAAGATACATCTGCAGTCCGTAAGTTAGCATCTTCGCCAGGGATTTGTTGTGCCCCAAAAAGTGGTTTTGCCGCCACTGTCGCTGAGCTAAATTCGGGCAGGAACTGCGCCATATGTTCAATTGAACCTAGCGTTCTGTTTTGAATTAATTGTTCAGGCCACTGTTTATCAATTTTTTCTATAAAGCGTTTGGCTAATTTAGGCTGAGCACTATTAACCGAACTAGCCACTAAACCTTGATCAAAAAGTGTGATGTCTTGCGTCATGCCATGTAATTGAAAATATCCGTCTGGGTAAGGCGTTAATTGTGCCATACCTTGCGGCGTTCCCCGCTCACCATAAAAGACAATTTCAGGCCATATACCATGACATTGCGGCCAATGTGCAACATAAGCGGCTTTAAATTCAACCATGCGCTTACGTTTGGCACTTACCATGTCATCAATTTCACCGCTTTTGAAACCACAGGCATTAATGACATAATCATAATTTTTATGCTGAACAATATCACTGCCATGTTGCTTTGTTGATACCTGCCAACCTGGTTTATCTGTTTGTTGAGTGAGCCCAACAACTTGATTATTTGTTTGCAGGTGACACTTAGGTAAACGCTCTATCGCTAAACTCGCAATGGCTGCAAAACGAAATGCTGACAAGCCATATTCTTGTACTAACAATACTGGAAATTTAAGTTTATTTAAGTCAACATTTTGCGCAAATGAAATTAACCAATCACTCGCATCAATCGCATTTTCTGGTATTGTTTTTTGCTGTAATACCTCAAGCTCTGCACGAGAATAAAAGCGAAAATAATCCGCTGGTTTGCCCAATACTTGATTACGATTGTCTTTATTAACCAAGTCCTGATATTTAGCTCGTAACTTTTCTAAACGGGGTAATAAGTCTTCTGGCTCACCATTATCTGTTTTAGGTAACGCAATCACCGTGGGGCGAATATTGACACTGTGAGGGTAAACTTTAACCGTATCAATTGATTGCTGCAATAAAACCAAACACTGCTCATCACTGATTTCACGATATAGGTTGCCACCCGCATGTAAATGACAAATAGGAGGGCCGTTAACCAAACTAGGTCCTTTTTCTATCAAGGTAGTATCTAAACCTAATTCAGCAAAACGTAATGCAATAGTAGATCCTGCAACGCCGCCGCCAATAATAGCTATTTTAATTGTAGAATTTAATAAAGGCTGATGAGTAATTAAAGGTTTATGCATATTTTCGGGTAATGTTATATCAAGTGAGTTAATTCAACTTGAACTTGCAGCTTTATCGATAAATTAACTTATCGTTTAAATAAGTAATATCAACGTGATGAATAATATTTTACTACCTTTATGGCAAAGTTAGGATCTTTGCAAAGGCTTTAATAAATTAAGCGAGATTATACAGTAATGTTGTTAAGGGTGGAACTTATCACATTTGTTTAATCGTTACCTTATCGCCCTTTTGTTCTGTGCTTAATAGGTCATATTATTGCGACAGATAAAAATAAAACTCAAGTAGGTAGATCAACTTACCTATAAACAATACAATCTGTTAATAGTAAATACACTTAAATAATGTTGTTAATCTCGATTACTTTAACCACCTTAAAATATTTATACCTGTAAAAAACTAGGAAAACAATGAAATACAATAACTTAACTAAAAATTATAAAACCAGAAGTTTGCTTACCTGTCTGTGGCTTTTTGTTTATAGCAGCTGTTCATTTGCTAGTGAGCAAATAACTATAAATGCCAATGAAAAGCTAACAGAAATAATTAATGAAAGATGGGATTATTCTTTAAAAGAAAGTCCTTTATCTGCGACTCGTTCTGGATTAAGTGAATATAATCATTTACTTCCTCGTGTATCACCAAAAGATAACAATAATCGCCTTATCACAGAACAGGCGTTTCTTACCCGATTATCTATCATAGACATTGAGCAACTTACCGAAGAAAATAGAATTAATCACCAGCTACTAAAATGGGTAGTTGAAGACTCTATTAGTCGCTATCAATTAAACTTATCTCGTATCCCACTAAATACTTTTAGTAGTTTTTTTCTATCCGTTCTTAGTATGGGTAATGGTTTAGTCATGAGTAATGCTAAAGACTATCAAGACTATATCGCTCGATTGAATGAAGTACCAAGATACTTCAATGAAAACATCGATAATATGCGCACCGGCATTGAAACCAATTTTACCCTGCCAAAAATAGTTATTGAAGGCATCCTTCCTACTGTTAAAGCACAAATTTATAAAGATCCGACTAAAAGCAGTTTATATAAACCGTTTTTAAAGATGAATAATACACTTTCAGAAGAAACAAAAACACAACTTAGGTCAAGCGCCAAACAAGCAATAGCAAAATCGGCGATACCGGCGTTTGAAACATTTTCTGAATTTTTTGGTGGTGAATACTTACGAGCAGCGCCTGAAAAGCTTGGCGCAGAGCAAATGAATAATGGCAAAGCCTATTATGCTCATCAAATTAAAACCTACACCACATTAACAGACATTACGGCACAAGAAATACATCAAATAGGGCTTAGCGAAGTAAAGCGTATTCGAGAAGAAATGGACCAAATCATCAAGGATCTTAATTTCAAAGGCTCTTTTGAAGAATTTACTCAATTTCTTCGAACTGCTCCGCAATTCTATGCTAAATCTGCGAAAGATTTATTGAAAGAAGCTTCTTATGTTGCCAAACGTATTGATTATGTAATGCCTGAGTTCTTTGGAAAGCTACCACGTTTGCCCTACGGTGTAGTACCCGTACCTAAAGAAATAGCGCCTAATTATACAACCGCTTCATATAATGGTGCTGTCATTGGTGGCAATCGTGGCGGCGCATACTGGCTAAATACTTATCAACTGGATCAACGCCCTTTATACGAACTTACCGCACTCACATTACACGAAGCAGTACCAGGTCATCATCATCAGTCAGCTATTTCAAGTGAACTAAAAAATGTACCTAAATTTCGTTTAGGGCTTTATTTTAGTGCATATGGTGAAGGCTGGGGATTATATTCAGAAAAGTTAGGTGTAGAAATGGGGGTTTACGACACGCCATATGATCATTTTGGCCGCTTAAGTTACGAAATGTGGCGAGCCTGTCGTTTGGTTATTGATACAGGCATACATTCTCAAGGTTGGAGTAGACAGCAAGGTATCGACTTCCTTGCGAGTAACACTTCGTTATCTGAAGCGAATGTAAGAGCTGAAGTAGATCGCTATATATCGTGGCCTGGACAAGCACTTTCATATAAATTAGGCGAAATTGCTATTTGGAAGCTTAGAAATAAAGCAGAAAAAGCACTAGGCGCAAAATTTAGCCTTCCTGATTTTCATGATGCTTTACTAGGTAACGGTGCATTACCACTTACCATGGTTGAAGCTGAAATTGACCGATTTATAGCGGCTAATAAGTAAGCCGAGTTCAGGTTAAATAAGTTAAATGCTATTACGTTAACGTTGATAAAATTTAATTCGAAAAATCAGATGTTAACAATAAAATATCATAAACTGCTCAGCCAACGGTTGTGCAGTTTATGAGTGATAACTATTAAAAAATGAGCTTACTGATTTTTTAAGTAAGTATCAACGGCTTCGACATAAGCTTCTTAATTTTTATTAATTTATTCAATAGCTAGGTGGAAACCATTAATTCTATTTAAGAATGCCCCTAACAACCTTGTTGTTACATAAGGTTCAATCATTGCAGAATTATCAAAGTTAAAGTTAACTTCGATAACTAACGCTTAATATTTCATAAGCTTTACGAATTTCAATAAAATCTTCTGGGCAGCCCCCTTTATCTGGGTGGCTCATAGTGACTTTACTTTTATATGACTGACGAATATCCAGCCAATTTACACCTTTCTCTAGACCTAATGTAGCCAACGCCGCATCAACTTTATCCACCGCGCGATACTTTTGCCAAAAGCTTGCAAAGAGTGCGTTAACGTCGTCAGCAGTAATGTTCTTCAAATTAGACCAAGCTAGATAATAGTGAGCTAAATCAGTATCACGTGTGGTTAAGCTATGTTCATTTGCTGCGTTCTTAGCAATAAGACAAATTTCTAATGGAAAAATAGTGAGTAAGAAACCTTCCGTTTGAATATCACGTTGAATTTGATATAAGGCATTCATAACAAAAAAATTCTTCTGAAAAAGAATAACTTGAGGGTCTTCTTCTTTACCAATAAGGGAAATAAGATCATCTTTACAAAGGTTAACTAAATCAATTAATGAGCATGCGCTATGTTGTTTTTTTAAATACTCCAAAATAGGAATAATCAAAGGATTGGTCATTAATTTAGCTTCCTTTAAATGAATTTCTGACATGTATTATCATTGCACTATGCTTTATATTAATTATGCTTTATATCAACTTTACTAGATACGACTGAATAAATGTCAGATTATTTTACACTTTTAATTTTTACCTTCATCTAAGAAACTAATTAACTGATAAATAAAAGTTTTAATTTTTGGTATATAACCTGCTTAAGTTATGAAGGAACATTAAAAATTACTAAAGGATAATAAAATGAATATAAACTTTTTTAAAGCAACTGTTGTTACCTTAGCATTAGCTGTAAGTAGTTTTGCTAATTCATCTTTAATTACGCATGAATTTAACGATGGAGACTCTTTAGCTGCTTGGTCTGTAGATCGTACAGCGCCTGACGGATTTGAAATTATAAATAATGAACTTGTTATGTCGTTAACAGGGCCAGTTCACCCTACAAATACTTTTTATGATACGCACGGAATGAATCTTGATGTTGGTCAATCAAACTATGTATCTATTGATGTTTTCATTGATAAGGCTTGGATCAACACTGAGCGATATGGTGGTGTGTGGGCTGAATCTTTTAACGCAGCTGATGTCACTACAGGTTGGCCTATTGTTGAATTTAGCGGGATAAGCGGAGTACAAGCTTGGGATAATGGTGGTTGGCAAGCATTTACAACTAACTTTATTACTGGCGAATTTAATAACTTTAAACTTCAAGTAACTTCTAATGGTGTAGAGTACTCATTAAACGATACTGTTTTTTATACTGATACTGTTGTAGATACACAATATTTTGGCAAAGTATTTTTGAATGCTAAATATGAAGGAAATGATTTTTCAGTAAGATATGACAACTTAGTTTATGGGACTGTTAACGTTCCAGAGCCTTCAACCTTTGCTATTTTCGCATTAGGTATCTTGGGTTTAGCGTCACGTAAATTTAACAAGTAATAAGCTGATCGGTTATACACGCTTACATTCAAGTAAATGAATAGAATAAAAAGCACCATTTTTTTGTGCTTTTTATTTACTTTAATTTAAAGAGTTGTCTCGTCCTGTATTCATGTTTCACTCGTGATTTTTAGCCGAAAACTAGTAATACTGTCAGCAATCTTTTTCGTAAAAACTAAACTTATATATAGATTCATATACTTGCCCAGCTCCATAGAAGAAGCCTGTATGAATTACGTACTAAAAACAACGAAACAGGGTCTTTTTATAAGGCTATTATTGTAAAGATGCTAACGCTTTTTGATAAAAAAGCTCCTTGTCATGATTACTTGTTTGAGTAAAATAAATAATGAATGCGTTCAATGTTTTAATAAGCTCTTCATCCGTAATATTTTTGTTTTCTCTCATTATTGTTAAGCATCGCGTTAAATAGGTTTCAGCTTTGTCACTGTCGCCTTTTAATAAATAGAGCCGTGCTAAACCAATTAAAGGACCTCTTAGTCCAGGATGATGCTCACCTAAAACTTCGATCTTAAAGTTAAGCCCTTCTTGATATAAACTGAGAGCTTTATCCAGTTGATTCCTATCGAGGTAAAGATTAGCAAGCTCTTGTGATGCGGTTAACGTGGTTGGGTGTTTAATACCTAATTTAGAGGTTAATTTTTTTACGGTATCTTCAATTAAAGGTCGTGCTTCGTCATAGCTTGCATTCAAGCGTAATAAACGTGAAAACTTCATTTGCGTTTGTAAGGTTTCAATATGGCTTTGACCTAGAATATCTTGTCTTAATTGCAGTGTTTTTCTAAATAACTGTTCAGCCTCTTCTACTTTACCTAAACCACGGTAACTATCAGCAAGGTTATGCATTGATCTTAATACCGTAATATGATGTTCTCCAAAGACCACTGATGCATGCTGAATATGTGCATTAATCATAGGCACTGCTAATTGATATTGCCCCATAGTTTCATATAATGAACCTAAGCTACTGGAACATACTAATGTTAATGGATCATATTCACCTAAAAGAACTCGACTATTTTCAATACACAAGGTGTACATCTCTTTAGCTTCTTCGTAGTCCCCTAGCCAGTAAGCTATAGTGCCCAATTGATTTAATGAACGAATGCTTTCTTTATTTTTATTACTAAAAAGTTTTTGTCGTTTTTCATAAACTTGTGTAAATATTTTTTTTGCTTTCTCTAGCGATCCCGTATCCTGATAAAAACCACCTAAATTACTTAAATAACCAAGGTATATAGGACTTTCTTCACCATACAATGTTTTACTTAGTGCGATAGACTCTTTAATTAACGGCAATTGAATTTTGAACTCAAATTTATTACCGTAAAAAAGAATATATTGCCTCAAAAAGTTTAAGTATTCTTTGCCTTGCGGTAATTCAGTATTGTTATAGAACGCTGCCGCGTTTATTAAATGCTTTTCTGCGGATTCGGATATCCCTAAGTCGATATAAATACCAGCAATGACCGTTTGTATAGTCGCATCAATTTCAGGATGCTGAGCTAAAGCATTATCAGCATTAAGGTTTTCACTTGCTTTTACCAAAATATCTTTGACTAATACCTCTTTACCTTTGGCTTTTTGGGGTTGGATTTCCTTAAACATATTAGTTAAAAATGTGGATATTGCATCGGTTTTTTTGCTCTGGTATAAAGCGACATCACGCTCATAAGCGACCTGCCTTGATTGATACCAGGTTAAAAAGCTAAAACCAACCATGGCTAATACAAACAATGTGATGAAATTATTCTTTCTGTTTTCGTGCCGCTTAGATTTGGAAATAAACTCGATTTCATTAGCATTTAGATGAATGCCAGAGCGCTTACTTAATTGAATATCGTCTAAAATCTTCTGCTTTGAATTGAGTAACGTGTCAGTAGACTTATTACTTTCTAACCAATATAAACAATCATCTGCCAATTGTTCACGCTTATAAATTGCTTCACTATTTTCGTTAACCCATTCGCTAATTCGATGCCAATGCTTTAATAAGGCTTCATGAGCAATAGTGATAAATTGTACTTCATTATCTGTTTTTTCATTTTCAGCTTTTGAAGGAAAGTAACGCTGCTCTCCTGTTGATGTCTGAAGGATTGTTACGAAAAGGTGCGCATTAAGAAAGCTTTGAATAAATTCTTTTTCGGCTGGATCATCAAAAATAGCTACTGGTACTTTTCGTGCCGTAATACTCAGCTTATTACGGTAGTCTATTTTGACTAAAGCGTGCATTATGCTCTCCCAGCATTTTTGCGCAGATGGTGATAAAAGATTAAAGGTGATTTCTGCTTGCTGAGCTATCGCTCCTTCCATTCCCCCCATATCATGATAAACGCTAAGCAGTAATTTGTTATCTTTACTACGTTGCTGGTATAGCAAGTCAAGTGTGTACTCTAACAGTGGTAGAGCATCGTGGTTTTTAACCGCTGCGGCCAGTAATATCTCATCCAATTGTTCGCCGCTTATTTCATCTTTTTCAAATGTTAAGCCTGCGGCTATAGCTGGATTACGTATCATCCTTGTAATTTCAATGGGGCTGGCGGCTTGTAAGTCGTATTGACGTCCATTATCTTTTAAATCAGGAAAACCGTTAACGTCGATACATTCTGCATAAAAATCATTTCGTAACATGGCAATACATAATAAATTTTCGCATTGTGCTAATTGCTTTATACAAATAACCAGGTTTTCTTTCAAACGCGTATCTAAATTATCATCCAGTAAAAATTGTTCAAACTGATCAATAACCAATAATTGGTAATTTTTTACCTTATTTGGACCGTCAATGTTTTCTGTTAATTCACCAGTGTTTACGAGGTCGTTTTGAACGAGATTTGCTGTATATAATCCTGACGTTAGTTTGAGTGGTGTTTGTTCTACTTCCTTTATAAAAGTCGTCAATTCAATATCAGGCTTTAATAGAGATAAAGTACTTAAAGCATTAATAATTGTAGCCGTAGGTGATTCATGAATACTTTGATTGGGCGTTATAATATGATGTTGTTTAACACGCAATTGAGAAAAGCCAGTTTCGCTGTTTAAATAAGGTAATACCCCTGCTCGAATCAATGACGATTTACCACTACCACTTTTCCCTAATAATAATAAAAAATGACAACGGCGTTCAATACAATGCTTTAAACTTTGAATAACTTCAGCAATCGCTTTTGTTCTGCCAAAGTAGATAGGCGTATGACTTTCATCAAACGTATTCAAACCCATATATGGTGAACCATGGGTCCATTGTGCAAGACTCTGTCGTGGAGCAAAGTGTGATGCTTCATTTTTAAAAACAACATCACTAATAATTCGATAACCGCGTCGATATATAGTTTCAATATATATCGGCTGTTTTGCATTACAACCCAACTTTTTTCTTAGGCCCGCAATACATTTTTGGACAGGAGCATCGCCATAGAAAGTACCCGACCAACAAGCGATTAACAATTGCTCTGCGCTGATAGTTTGACCCGCGTTTTGACATAGATAAATGAGTACATCCATCATTTTTGGTTCAATGGTAAAACTATTGTCTTTACTAATGAGTTGATTTGAACCGCTATCCACGGCCCATTCACCTAAGGTAAAAGAGTATTGTTTATCGGTTGTATTCAAATGATCTTTGCTTGCCATTTTTGTACCCGTAACTTAATAAGCCTTATCGATTGATATAAAGCTTATAGTATCAACAACGCCTTTACCATAAACATTACATAAAAAATGAAAACTCAATAAAAAACATAAGCCATTGATAAGCAATGACTTTAATACCGATCGTCATGGTAAGGAAATCGTAAGATTCTCTATATTGGCTTTATTACAATTTGGTAAGGAAACCGTAAGTACTTTTACATAATAATTAGTAATAATAGTTCAAATGCACAGGAAGTATAAATTAACAAATAACAAATCCATAAAGGAGAAAGACAATGAAAACTATATTTGGTTTACTATTAATATCTGTTTTTTTATTGATGGGTACGGTAACTAATGCTAACAACTTTAATATAAAAGTTAACACAAACGTTAATAATAAAAACTTGGTTGATGTTTGGAATAATGACTTTTCTCAAAAAGCTTTTTTTAATGAGAAAAATAATACCACCTATTTAACTATTTATAATCAGCAAAATGAACTCGTTGCTGAACACCTTATACCAAGAGCGACAAAGCTGAAGAATATTACTTGGTCTGCAAACAACAAATATCTAACCTTTACCGAAAATGATCGAAATTTATGGGTCTATACCATTGAACACAATGCGAGTAAATTAATTGAAAACAATCTTATTGATATCCAAGAAAATAAATTTAGTGTGCAATGGTCGCCAAATAGTGAATGGATTCAATATTTATCGCATGTAAATTCTCGAAATAAAGCAAAGCTCTATTCATTAAAACGCCATCGTTCTTTTATATTACCTATAAATTCAAGCCAAATATCATCTATAAACTGGCAAGGTTATGACAATAAACTCATCATCAACTCTTCGTTTATGGAGCCAGAAAAACCTGAGCAGATGATTATTTATGGAATTAAGTTGGTATTACAAGCTGACTCTCAGGTTGCCCGCTTACACTGATTTATCAAAGCAGTATTTATTTAAATATCATCCATGCGATTAGCTGCATGTATAATTTGTTGAGCCTTTGCCGATTGGAGTTCGATTAAATTTTCAAGGTGCGTTTTCACTGTTTCACTTGGCATTAGCGCCTTGATAATGTTCAACCAGTCGTTTAGCTCAAGCCTTATTTGTGTCGTTACATCTAGCACAGTAGTAATGTTAACATCCGAGTTTTCTTTAAAACTGATAATGCTTTCTGATACCTTGTGTTCAATATCTTCATCAATCCACGTACTGAGAACACCAATAGCTTCATCGCTAATTAACCTTTTGATATCAAGAATATTTTCGGTTTGCTTTTCAATAATGTAATGAAGAAAAATACGCGTTCGTTCATCCTTTGTGTTTTCTAAAAAATAAACATATAAGTCATTTAATTCTTGGTTTATTTCCGTTACGTGCTGATATATGTCTTTTAATTGATGGAATCTCATTTTATTTTCCTTAAATGTATAATAATACCAATGCTATTAAATTATTGCCCACTTGTGCTGGTTAAAATAAGCCAAAGTTGTGTTGCTTTCAATCACAATAGCCAGCTATTGCTCAATCAAGCGCCTTACCTTGATCTATTTTTCCTTCGCACAACAAGATCACAAACTTAATAGAAATGGTATAAGCCGTATCGCTTTTGATGGTTATGGCTGAATTTACAATACCATGTTAAATATTGAAGTAACTATCAATCTTAATCTTAATCTTAATCTTAAAAAAATATGTCACGACACTTACTTTAAGAGTTAAGCAATTTTTGTAAAATAGGGCTTGTGGTTGTATACAGTGTCGCAACACGTTTTGTAGTATCCATTGACTGCTTAATAGCAAAAGCGGCTAATGCTGATTCATGAAAGCCACTTAAAATTAGATTTCTTTTGCCTGGATAATAATTTATATCGCCGACAGCATATATACCCGTAATAGACGTTTGAAACTTTTCCGTATCTACACAAATTTGATGACGGTTCATTTCAAGATTCCAGTCAGCTATGGGGCCAATTTTGGGTGATAAACCAAACATAACAAGTAAAGAATCAACATCAACGGTTCTTTTTATACCTGAAGATTGAATTATAAGCTTACTTAGTGAGTCTCCCTCTTTTTTATAATCAACCACTTGTCCGCATAAGAATTGCATTTCATAATTTGCACATAGCTGTTCCATTTTATTAATACTCGCTTCTGAGGCTCTAAAGTTAGTACTTCTATGAATCATCAAAACACTTTGTGCAATAGGTTGTAATGTCAGTGCCCAATCAAATGCACTATCACCACCCCCTAATACCACAACATTTTTATCTTTAAATAAATTTTTGTCTTTTACTTTATAAAAAAGTTGGCGATCTTCAAATGCCTCAATACCCTTGATTTTTAAACGAACAGGTTCAAAAGCACCACTGCCTGCAGCAATAATTACTGCTCTACATTCGATTAAAACATCTCTATCCGTTTTAACAAAAAACAAATCATCTCTTTCTTTATGTATCTCTATGACCTTTTGAGATAACAAATATTCTGGGTTAAATGGTGAGGCTTGCTTTTCTAACGCCTCAATTATCGACTGCGCGGAAGCGACAGGAATAGCGGGAATATCATAAATAGGTTTGTCTGGGTAAAGTTGTGAACACTGGCCTCCTATTTCAGGAACGCTATCAACAACAATAGCTTTCAGACCTTGTAAACCTAATTCAAATATTTGAAATATTCCTACAGGGCCGGCACCAATAATAACAACATCTGTCTTTAAGTTTTCCATATTGAGTATTCCTAATATCTACGAATCTTTAAAAGTTAAACTAAGCAAGGACAAGGCGGTAAATTTTTATTTAAGCTATCTCTAAATTATTTCGATGTAGTAAAGTATTTCATAAGATCAGCCTCACTAACTCCATAAACTATATCATGAAGCCCATTATTGTATAACCCAAGTATCTTCATTGTTTATAGCGAAAGATATCCAGTATTTTGGTAAAATATTTTTGAAATTAAAATGTGAATAAAGTGATTTTTCTTTAAGATATAAAACTTAGCGAACAGAACTGTTGACGTTTCAAAGCATTTGCCCCTAGCTATTTTAATGTTAGGGTTGATAGCTTTAGCTTCACCTAAATTTAAAAACAGTACGTTAATCTGTTTACACGTTTACATTCATGATTTCACTCATACTTTTAGCCAATAATTTTTAACAACGTCTGCCCTTTTGGTGTAAAAAACCACACTAATACAGCTAAATTTACAAATACTGTCAGCCAAAAAATCCTTCTAAATTCTTTCTTTTGAGATTTATGCCTTAATACCTGCTGTGCTATAGCGGCTCCTGGCCAACCACCAATCAAGGCTAGCATATGTAAAGAGTTTTCTGGTGTTCGCCAAACTCTGCGCTTTGCTTTTGACTTATCTGATGCATAAGCTAAAAAGGTAATAGCACTAGCACCTACATATAGGAATATAAGCTTCTGAGGAAAGTATTCAAGCAGATAAAATATTATGATCGAGGTAATAAAAACAATCGACAAATAAATTGAAAACCGATTCATTTTTTTGGCTGTTTTTATCTTTACTTTTTCACCCGAAAATGTCGCTTGATCTGCACAAGTTCGCCCTTGCTTATCTTTTGATAAAGAAAAGGTAATAACATCATTTATTTGAGGTGTTCGATGTCGATTGATTAACGCCTTTTTATGAATAAAAACCTGTTTACCACCGCCATTAGGCGCGATAAAACCAAAAGCCTTATCTTCATTCCATTTAATTAGCTTACCTTTTGAGCGCATGCTCAGCTCCTTATTAACCGCTACACTATTCGATAATTTACCAGCGTTTGATAATTAATAAAGAGCTTTTCATTTTAAAAAAGGTCTTCGAAAATTGGTTTTTATAAGTTATAGCTTAAAAAGGCGATTAAAGTTATCGGTTGATAATTTAGCAATAGTTTCAACCGATTGACCACGAATACTTGCTAAGTGTTTAGCGACTTCTACTACATACGCGGGTTGATTCTCTTTACCTCGATGTGGCACAGGGGCAAGGTATGGTGAATCCGTTTCAATCAAAAATCTATCATCAGGCACAAGTTTAGCAACTTCTCTTAGCTCATTCGCATTTTTAAATGTAACAATGCCGGAGAATGAAATATAAAAACCTAGTTCAATTGCTTGCTTAGCCATATCCCAAGACTCTGTAAAACAATGTAAAATACCGCCAACTTCTGCTGCATTTTCAGAACGTAATAAATCTAAGGTATCTTGCTGAGCAGCCCGTGTGTGAATAATTAAAGGTTTATTCAGCTCTTTAGCAACAATGATATGTTTTTTAAACGAGTCTAGTTGTACCGCTTTAGTTTCTGGCGCGTAATGATAGTCTAACCCTGTTTCACCCACCGCAATAACAGCAGGATCGCTGGCTAAGGTGCGTAACTCATCAATATTGACTTCATCTTCTTGATTTAATGGGTGCATACCACACGTAAGCATTACATTATCAAAGCCTTTAGTTTGTTCAGCCATGGCAGGAAAGTCTTTCAACGTAACACTAACACACAAAAGCTTATCTACTTTTACATCTTTTGCTGCCTGTACTACATTCGCTAAACTGTCACCATGAAGCGATAAATTTAAACGGTCTAAATGGCAATGTGAATCTATAAACAATGGAAAACTCCAATAATACTAAATTGATTAGGTTGGTGTAACTTACTAAAAAAAAAGCCCTAAGAATAACTAAAGGGCTTAGTAACAAATTGATAAAATTATGCTATTACATGGTTAATGTAACTTCTGACGAACTTAACTGTCGCGCAATTGCTTTTTCAATTTGAAAACGTACTTTGTCAGGATCATCCCTAAAACTTACCCCAATTCCTGCAGGTGTTCCGTTTTGTGCTCCTGTAGGTGTTAACCAGCACACTTCACCGGTAATTAATGAAGGCTCTAAAGAGTCAGGTAATAATATATTTAGCTCAACCTCTGCACCTAAATCATAAGGCTCTACGGTACGAACAAACAAACCACCTTCTTTTAAAAAGGGCATATAAGAAATATATAAATCGTGTTCTGATTGAAATTCAATATTAATTGGGATCAAAATCGATATCCTACTCGTTAACTTTCGCTTGCTCAAGCACGTCACTTATCGCCATGATAAGTTTTTCATAAACAAACTGTTTGTTTGCTTGAGTATATGATTTTATTACTTTACACCCATTTATGATGACTTTGTAGAGGTTATTCAAAACTTCAGGGTCTAATGTTAATTTATTCGAAGGCTCGGTCGTAAGAATGAACTGATCACGATATAAATTGACAGTAATTTGCTCTAACCAACGCAAACCATGTTCATTACTTTGTAGCTGTGCAAGTAATTGAGGTTCTACTTTCTGCCCATCAAGAAAATTTACATAACATGTTTTGAACTGTTGAAAAGCATCATTAATAACCGTATTTGTTAACTCTGGTAACTGAGTTAAATTGATAAATGGACTGTTCAGTTCAGTATTAGCGTCAATACTAACTCCTTGCTCTGACATACTTTGCAGTAAAGCTTGCCCCACTTTCGGTCTAATATTAATAACTCTACATCGACTAATAATGGTTGGTAGCAGCATTTCAATGTCATTCGTTAATAAAATGATAACGCTATTATCACTGGGCTCTTCGAGGGTTTTTAACAATGCATTTGCTGCAGCTTGTGTCATTGTTTCTGCGTGTTCAATTAAAACTGTTTTGAATTTACCTAAGTGAGCTGTTTGTTGTAAAAAGCGATTAGCATTACGAACGTCATCTACCCCTAAACTAGTTTTTTCTGCAATAAGCGCCAGGTGATCGGGGTATGTTTTGCTTTTTAATAATAAACATGATTTACATTGGCCACAACTAACTAACACCTCGGTTTGATTAACCGTTTGCGGTTGCTTACAGCTTAGTAAGTGCAATAACCACTGCGCAAATTCAAGTTTACCTGAGCCGGTAACACCATTAATTAAAATAGCATGAGGCAAAATATTACGACGGAACTGATTGCTAAAAATTTGTTGGTGAGAAAGTAGCCATGGTTTCATATTAAGAGTGCTTTTCTTGTTGCTGACTAAGCAAAACATCAATGATGTTGATTACATCTGATAATACTTTTTCTTTTGATTGAGCCGCATCAACCACTTCAAATTTTTCTGGTGATTGCTCTGCTTGCTTTAAATAACCATTGCGAGCACGAATTAAAAAGTCAGCCTTTTCATCTTCTAAGCGGTCAAGCCCCTCTCCGCGACTCTGCACTCTTTTCAAGCCTTCAGCAGGGTCTAAGTCTAAAATAATATTCATATGAGGACTAAAACCATTTAATGCTAAATCATTTATTTTGGTAATAGTATCAATATCAATGCCTCTCGCATAATGCTGAAAGCTAAACGTAGCCGCATCGAATCGATCAGATATAACAACTTTGCCTGCCGATAACGCCGGTATTATTTTTTCTTGAATATGCTGTGCACGACCAGCACCAAATAGCATTAATTCGGTCATGAAAGACATTTCAGGTGTTTTAGGATCTAAAATAACGTCTCTAATTTTTTCACCTATCGGTGTTCCTCCGGGCTCTCTGGTAAGTAAAACATCAACACCCTTTGAAATGAGGTATTTTTCAATGCTTTGTATAACGGTAGTTTTACCTGCGCCATTACTACCATCAAAAACAACCATAAAACCTTTTTTCATATAATTTCTCTATGTTTCAACTAGAACATTCAAGGAATATATTCAAAATGAATAGTTCCTATTGAATACCTATCTTGTTGACTTAAATTGGTTACAGTAACCTTTATTCGCTGTATTTTCTCAAATTCACTGAGTAAATACAAACAACGGGTCGCTATATTCACACTCAGCAATTTAATAAATTATGAACTTGGCTACTTAGTGCTCGGTAGCATACCTTTAAGCAATAGACCAAAAATATCAGCCCCAGTGATAATGCGTTTAGTTTTGCCCCAAATGAGTAAAACATCATAATCTATAACGCCATCAAAGTTTTTATCGGTCGATCTATTTACTTTCATTTGCAACATTGCTTCATTTAATGGGGTTGTTTCATCGGTGATAACAACTGGACGATGGCAATAGTTATAAGGGTCAAAGTTTTCTGTTTGATACAGTGCAGCCCTTGATAAACCATCGGCATCTAATATTAATAATGGATAACCTTCTAAATTAGTGAGAATTACCCAACTATGATTTGTTTCGTTAACTTGCATAAGAAAAGGATCATCTGGACTTTGCTTTATTAGCGGTATCATGGGCAAATCTAACTTAGTTGGTAAAGCGATAATTGATTTAGGATCAATAATTTCACCTTCTTCCGTTACGTGTATTTCATCTAAAGCAAAAAAGTTTAATGCGCCTATCCCTTCTACTTGGTTAAGATCGGCTTCTTCGGCTGTTATATGCTGACGAATGATATTCCTAAGTTCACTTTCTTCTAAGTAGGTTATGCCTTCTTTTCCTAACCATGCGTCAAGAATAAGTGCAGTAGGTTTAGCGACAGGATAAAAAACAAACTGATAAAAACGAATAACTGGCGCTAAAATACTGCCCATTTTTAATGCATTACGTGAAAAGTATGCTTGTGGAGTAATTTCACCAATAATGGTAATTGCGATAGTTGAAAATAAAAAAGCACTAACGCCAGTTAATACCGAATCTGACAACATAGTTAATAAAACATTAATACCAACATTACCCCATAAAATGGTAGATAAAAGAAAATTTGAATCATCTCTAAGCTTTAAAACTTTTTGAGCTGCTTTGTTACCTTTTTTAACTTCAACTTCTAAATGAAGCCGACTGATCGAGAAAAACGCAAGATTTAGGCCTGAGAAAACAGCTGAGTGTGTGATACAAATTGCGATAGCACACCAAGTAAGAATGTCAGTTGACATATCGGATCCCTAAGATTAATTTTAAAGCATATATTAAGGCGAAATATTAACTGAACCTGTTTAGATCACAACTAATCATTTGTTATTTACTACTATATATTGCTTATAATGTTGTATATTTACTTTAGCATCATATTACATAGCAATAAGTAATGGTAAGCGTGTTCATAATAAACATACTTTTACTTGTTCCTATAACATCACTTGCCGAAAACGATAGTTATTATTTCTATCAGGCTTATCATTTTTATTTAAATAACGGTTACCTATAACTTACAAAAGAAGAAAAGCTTGAACGATCCAAAAACTATATATCAAAACAAAGTCGTTAATATAAGAAAGCGACAACCAATCATGATTTGGTTACTTTCTTTAACATTCCTATTTATGGGCTATTACTTATCAAAGGTTCACTTTCTAAATGGCGAATGGTTAACTAGAAGTGGATGTTTGATTGTTTTATTAGGTGTATGGTCAAGTATTGGCGCTATCATTGCTGAAAGAGTCTTGATTAAAAAAGTAAAAATTCAACATCGAATTGTAATATCTCGTGCAAAAGCAAAACTAAAAAAAATCAAAGCTACTGATGAATATATCAACAAAGAAATGGATACCATTAAAGATGATTTTGACGATAAGATTGAAGTGATTAAAGACAATGTTAGATATCAACTAGGAATTTTAGAGGTTTCTTTGTTAATGACAGGTACTTTTATCTGGGGCTTTGGCGATTTATTTTTTAAAATTACTATCTAATGAGTGAACTATGAAAAACAATAGTTGGTGGGGAGAATTTACCTTTGAACTACAAGAGAAAAAATGTTGGAGCGTAGGTGAGCGAGCAATTGTCCTTAGGCGCGAAGCCGCTGAATGGAATACCTGGAATATTGAAAGCGAAGAAGAAGATAACGATATTGTCGTGTCTGACGGTGCGTGTATTAATGTAGACGATATGACAATCACCGGTCGATTTTTAGAAAAAAACACCTCAGAAAAAATAAAGGTGTCTCCTTTATTAGCAGACCGCACCGTTATTGCTCGCCCTTCATCCCCTTTAACTATTCTTGCAGGAGAAAAAATTCAATTATTTATTAGTACGCCTATTTGGTTTTACGCTGAAACATTTCCAAATGGAAAATGTCTGGTAGATTTACCCTTTTGGCGACCATCAGATTCATGGTTTGGCGGCTCTACTATTGATGGACAGCTATGCTATGCGAAATATACCTCAGCAAAAACAAGAATTGATGAACTAGAACTTCACCCACATAAAGCGACAACGCCTATTATGGTTATTAATAGTCACAATAAAGAATTAACAATTAATAGAATTAATGTGCCAGTAAATCATTTGAATTTATACAGTGATGATAAAAACCAACTGTGGACATCTCGAATCACCATTGAAATAGCAGACGATTCAGCAGATATTGAATTAGTTATTGATAAAAATGTTTCTGCTGAATTCGAACCTCTCACATTTATCAGTAGTCCACGAATATCTTCAGAGCATGGAAGATTAATCCGCAGAATTAGTAACTTATTTGGATAAACAGTTTATGGAAGCCATTAGCGAATTTTTTAATATGTTTGAATCATCTCATTGGTATGCATTAATACAGGCATTAATTTTAATTGTTGTGGGTTATTTTATTGCTAAAGCCTTAAGTAGCACAGCTGAAAAACTTGCCGTAAAAAAAATGACAACACATGGCCTTTTTTTATTAAGAAGAACAATCTTTTATACTGTATTAATTTTGTTCCTATTGTCTGCTTTAAAACATATTGGTATTGACCTAACCATATTACTTGGCGCAGCAGGAATTTTCACTGTCGCTGTTGGCTTTGCCTCACAAACATCTGCTTCAAACTTAATAAGTGGCTTGTTTTTAATGATAGAAAGACCTTTTTCTATTAGTGATGTAATTAAGGTAGATGGTTATACAGGGGAAGTTATTTCTATTGATTTGCTGTCAGTGAAATTAAGAACATTTGATAACTTATTTGTTCGAATACCTAATGAAAGTATGATTAAAAGCGCAGTAACCACCATGACCAAGTTTCCTATAAGACGAGCCGACTTAAAATTAGGTATTGCGTATAAAGAAGACATTGAAATAGTTAGGGATGTTTTGTTAAAAATTGCTGAAAAAAATGTAATTTGTTTAGAAGAGCCTGCCCCTTTATTTATTTTGACCGGTTTTGGAGATTCATCTGTCGATATTCAATTTTCAGTCTGGTCAAAAAGAGAAAACTACCTAACACTTAAGAATGAAATGTATCAAAATATTAAAAAAACGTTTGATGAACAAGGTATTGAAATACCCTTCCCTCACATCAGCCTATACTCTGGTATGCAAAGCAAACCCTTCGATGTTGTTTTAACTAATACTTCCAAAGACGCTGAAAGTACCGTATACAAGGAATAATCGTTACTTAATAACTTGAACAACGGCTAAATAATTATTTTAGCCGTTCATTTATACGCTGGCTATTTTCAAAAAACACCTGATGGAATTTTAATATCGGTAAGAATATAAATATTTTTTTGTAATGAAAGTTAGCACGGCTATCTTGCATTTGCTGTTATGCTATGTACTTATTTATTATTTAAAATGTTTATTGAATCGTTATAATGCAAGACATAGTTCAGAGCGCAGTGCAAAGCGTAACGCCAAAAGTACTACAAAAAACATTGCGAAAAGTTAGCAAGATTAACCTAGTGAAAAAAACTACGTCTTTGTTTATTGCGTTATTTTTAATTTCTCCTTTTGCCATGTCAAATCCCCTTTTGGTTGAACTCCCAGATAAATTACCTCGAGAAGTTGCGCAAAATATTCATGCGTATTTAGGCAAGTTACCAAAAGAGAGTAATGAGCGAGCTGCATTTATTTTTACCGCTAAAAAAAAGGTTACCAATGCGCTCAATGCTTTAGGATATTACCGTTCCGTAGTAACTAACGTAATTAAGAAAGATACCGACAAAGACGTTTGGACACTTACTTTTAATATCGTTTTAAATGAACAAACACTAATAAAAAAATTACAGCTTAATATTGTTGGTGATGCAAATAAAGATACTGCTTTTTCAGAAATAATTAGCAATATTCCTATACTAACCGGGGATGTGCTACATCATGGAAAATACGAAAAATTTAAAGAAGACTTAACGTCGCTTGGATTAGAGCGTGGATATTTCGATATTAAATTTACTAAGTCGACTATCGCAATACATCAAGACTTGCAAACAGCGGATATTATTCTTAATTTAGATAGTGGCGTTCGTTATCAATTTGGTGAACTAAAGTTTAACTCTTTCGATTTAAACCCTGATGTTTTATCGCCATTAATGTCTTTTAATAAAGGAGATTATTACCAACAAGATTTATTGCAAAACTTACAAAATGAACTCGATGAAACCCAATATTTCAGTAATGTAATTGTTTGGCCTAATACCGAAAAAATTATTGATCATACTTTACCTATTGATATTTCATTAGAGCCAGCAACACGACATCAATTCGATTTAGGTCTGGGATATTCAACAGATACAAAAGAAAACTTTTCTTTTGTATGGAAAACCCCCTTGGTTAACCGTTATGGACATCGACAAGAAACGAAGTTGTCTTATTCAAAAATAAATCCTACCGGGTATTTTATTTACGGTATTCCTTTATCACACCCTAATAATGATGTTTTACAATTAAAAGCCTTACTAGAAGAAAATGATTTCGCAGACTTAACAAGTAAATTCCTTTCTTTCCAAGTGGGCCGTGTTTACCTAAAAGATAGTATGTTGCGCCAGCCTTACCTTAGACACCTTTCTGAAGAATGGAGTACCGATGGTATAGATGATGATGCTAAATATTATATTCCTGGTTTTACTTGGTCTGATAAAGAATGGCAAGGCTCAGTTTTAGATCCAAGTAATGGTTTCCGCCAATATTATAATATAGAAGGAAGCTATGATAAGTTGGACTCTAAAACTTCATTTTTGCGTTTTAATGCACGTTGGAAATATATTTCATCGATAACACCAAAACATCGTATTGTGACCCGAGCTGAAGTTGGCTATGCCATTGTTAAAGATGATATAGAAGCAGAGCTTTCACCGTCACTGCGTTTTTATGCTGGTGGAGATCAAAGTATTAGAGGTTTCGGTTATCAATCAGTTGGCCCTAAAATAATGCTTACCCAAGGAGAAGATAACACTGAAGAAGAGATCGTTGTTGGCGGAACGAATATGGTTGTTGCTAGTGTAGAGTATCAATACTACTTTACCCCCGAATGGCGAGGTGCACTGTTTACTGATGGCGGTAGTGTGAATAATAAAGACAAATTAGACTTTGTTTATTCTATTGGAACAGGCATTCATTATATTTCTCCTATTGGCCCCATCCGATTTGCCCTAGGTTATCCATTAAGTGAAGATGAGTCGTCATGGCGCATTCACTTTAGCATCGGCGCAGAACTATGATTTATAAACGTGTTAGCTTCTACCTGACTACGATATTTACGGGGATACTCTGTTTATTCGCCATATTACTTTCAACGCCTTGGGGAACTCAACTAACCCTTTATTTTGTTGGCGATATTTCTCCTATACAAGTTAAATATCGCAGCGGTGCATTTTTAAAAGATTTACAGTTAAGCCACTTAACCATTAACAATGAGCAAATGGAGGTTAATGCAACAGACATACGTTTAACATTAAATTTACGCTGTCTTTGGAAAAACCAAGTATGCATTGATGAACTGAGTCTTGCGTCTCTTCAAGTGAGTTTAAATGAAAATAGCGCCACGTCGTCAGATCAACTTATGGCAGAAATTATTATTCCGCCTATTTTCACCTTACCTTTTTCCGTTAAAGTGAAACAGTTCTATTTAGCAAGTGCTCAAATAAAAAATCCAAACCTACAGGTAAAGTTAACTGATTTCTCGAGTATTTTAGAAATCAATGACGCGGCGCTAACAATAGAAAAATTCAGCCTGGCTGCTGCACATATTACCTTAGTTAAATCAGATACTGTTCCAGCTAATACCACTAAAAAAGCTAAAACAGCTTGGCCTTTGGCTTCGTTACCAAAGGTATATTTACCTTTCAAATTTAATGTAAAGTCATTTACCGTTAAAGAGCTTATTGTTAATGAGTTAATAACTACTGGTGATGAGGAAACGTTAGTACATATAGAAGATGCAGTTGCACGCTTATCTTGGTTTAAAACAAAACTCACTATTGACACACTGTCATCAAACATTCAAAAAATAGGATCTTTTTCTTTAAAAGGTAAGCTTGATTTTGTTCCACCTTATAATGTTGATATAACAGTGTTAGACACAATTAAGGACAACGAAATAGTACCTGAGTTAAATGATTCTAGACAACAAACGTTACTCCAAGGAAACCTATCTCATTTAGCTATAACAGTAAGTAGCGAAGGAACATTAGCATTAACCGCTGATGCAAAAATAGATCTAACCGATGCCAACTTACCTTATGAATTAACCACCCAAGTAACGCAATATACGTTACCTAGTGATATTACCCAAGTCATTACCCCTGCAATGTTTGTACTGCAAAGCCAAGGTGATCTTAATCAACAGACAATCGAATTTAACAGTGAATTCAGTGGGTTTGGTTATCAAAATTTCGCCGTTGAATTAAGTGCAAGCTTGCAGAAAGATCTTCTTAAGATAAATACTTTTTATCTAAAAGATTTCAACGCAGATAATGAACTAAATTTAGTAGGCGAATTACAATTAGGAGACAAATTATTTTGGGATATCAACCTTGATACCTCAGGCTTTACTTTGCCCAATATCGACAAACGTTTATCCGGACGTGTACAAGGGAATATTGCCAGTAAAGGTTTTTGGCATGGTGATGAATGGGCACTAAGCTTAGTGAATTCAAAGCTTACAGGACAAATTAATAATATAAAGCTTTTGGCTGAAGCTAACATTGATCTTAATCATCAAGGTAAATTAGCACCAAGTAAGGTGTTTATTGATTATGGTGATATAGCACTTAACCTTAACGGCTATAGCGATGAAAATTGGCACGTTAATGGACGAGTAAATGTTGACAGTGCCAACTTATGGTTAAAAGATATTGAAAGTAGCTTACGTTCAACAATTGATATTTCTGGACCTATTCAAGATCCTGAAATAACTTTACAAGGTGAGATTGAAAAACTCGTTATGGCAAACTTTTCAAGTGATGCCATTCATTTTAATGCCGCCTATCGCCCTTTGAATAATCATGAACATAAAGTGGCGTTTACCAGTATGCTAATGAACCTAAATCAACACACAATTAAAGAGGTGAGCTTTTCAAGTAATGGTGACTTAGCACAACAACAAATTAATTTAGCCTGGCTTGGCGATTCATCACTTAATTTATCACTCGACAGTCAATATTCCCCTACAGATGAGCAATTAACGATACAAGCAGCTAATACTATTTTTTCTTTAGGTGAACAAGTGTTCAAATCAAGTCAGCCTATTCATCTGCTTTACAACAATAAACTAAATACACTAGCCATTAATCAGCATTGTTGGTTAGGAAGTTTGTCGCAATTATGTTTAAACGATAATACTGTTTTAAATTTGACTAAGGGAGATTTGACGGTAGCACTTCAGTTAGATACGGCACTGCTAAAACCTTTTATACCTGAAGAATTTCGCTTTGATAATACCATAAATGGCAATATTTCTATTGGCTGGCAACCAGATGCTACGCCATCTATTGATGCACAATTACTGATTAATGCCGGGCTACTACAAATAAATAAAGAAAATGAATTACATAAGTTGCTCGAATGGGAACAAGGCCAATTAAATTTACAAATGAACGACAACAGTATAAAAGGAAACATGACCTTGTCGACCGCTGTTGATAATACTGAATTATTAAATGCAAGTACGTCCATTTCGTTAACTGATAACAGTATTAAAGATAGCCATATTACCATTAATAATTTTAACCTTTCGCCAATACAAGTTTTTGTACCCGAACTCTCTTCATTAGAAGGCATGTTAAATACTAATATCACAGTCAATGGGATGTTAGATAAACCTATTATAAATGGCGAAATGAAATTAACAGATGGAAAAATAAAAATTGCAAGCAATATGAATACGCTAGAAAACATTAATATGGCTTTTGACTTCAAAGGACAACAAGCCATTGTTTCAGGTGGTGTTGATGTTAATAAAATAACTGCAAACCTTACCGGTGATGTTGATTGGCAAAATGAATTACAAGGTAACTTTAATCTTGATGGCGAAGCCATAAGTTTTTCTGTTCCCCCAGATCTAGCATTAACCATTTCCCCTCACCTTAATGCACAAATAAATGCCTCAGAGCTTAAGTTATCGGGTCGCATAGAAGTGCTTAAAGGAAAGTTAGCCATCAACAAGTTGCCTCAAGGCAGCGTTAGCTTAAGCAAAGATGTCATCATTGTTAATGATGATGGTGAGCAAGTCACCCTTGAGAAACCTTTTAATATTTTAACAAACGTTCGTGTTGTTATCGCTGACGCTTTCCAAATTGAAGGGCAAGGGTTTGTTGGACGCCTCGGTGGTGAATTACAAGTAAGTCAGCAACCGCAACAACCTTTACAGTTATTTGGTAGTTTAAAAATTCCAGAAGGTCGTTATCGAGCTTATGGACAAGACTTATCGATAACAAAAGGGAATATATCTTTTAATGGCCCAGCCAACACTCCCTATGTATCAATGCAAGCGACACGTAGTATTGAAAAAGAAGACATCATTGTTGGCATTGACGCTAAAGGTTTAGCGAATAGTTTACATATTACATTGTTTTCAAAACCTACTATGCAGCAATCAGAAGCCTTGTCATATTTAGTTAGAGGCCGAGGCTTAGATGCTAAAACGAATAATAGTAATGCTGCAATAGGTGTGGCCTTAGGAACGGCAATAACAAACTTTTCGGGAGTACTAACTCAAATAGAGAAGTTACCCTTGCTCAATAAACTTGAAATTGACGGAGACGATGAACAAGCGTCTATTGCCGGATATTTAGGTGACCAAGTTTATGTTAAATACGGCGTAGGTGTAACTGAACCAATTAAAGAGCTAACGGTTAGGTTTTATATCTATAGTCGTCTATGGGTTGAAGCGGTTTCTGGTTTAGAAAACTCGGCGAATATTTACTATTCATTTGATATAAAGTAAACGGATGTCGTTAACGTGACGGTAGTAAAGTACCCTACAAAAATAGAACATTAATAAGCATATTATTGCCAATTGACGTCTGTTAAGTGCATTTTTGATGAACGGACAGGTAATTTCCCTTCGAATAAACTATGTCATAAGCAATGTAGTAAAGAAAAGCTGTTACAGGCTCAAAATTGCGCTTACTGTTTTGCACTTACTGTTTTTCTCTTAGCTGTTTCAAATAATCTCTAACGGCACTGTTATGCTCAGCTAGCGTTCGGCTAAAAACATGCTTTCCATTCCCTTCGCTAACAAAGTAGTAATAATCACTTTCTTGGGGATTAAGTGCTGCTTTAATAGCTGATAACCCAGGCATTGCTATAGGACTTGGTGGTAAACCATTTATTCGATAAGTGTTATAAGCTGTTTTCTCTCTTAAATGAGCCCTAGTTATGTCTCCTTTATAACGATCGCCTAAGCCATAAATAACCGTAGGATCGGTTTGTAATCGCATTTTTTTCGCTAATCGATTCATAAATACAGAGGCGATCAAAGGCTGCTCTGGTATATGGCTTGTCTCTTTTTCAATAATTGATGCCATAATTAAGGCTTGATAAGGTGACTCATAAGGTAGACCAATAGCTCGCTCTTGCCAAAGCTTAATTAGGGTATTTTGCATCGACGCATGAGCACGTTTTAAAATTTGAAGATCTTCAGTACCTTTAGTAAAAGCATAAGTTTCAGGAAGAAACCATCCTTCGGGATTAGCTTGTTCTATATTTAAACGTTGCGATACTTGCTCAACTGTTAATGACTCAACAGTATGCATTAGTTCAGGTTGATTATTTAATTGAGTGAGTAGTTCTTTAAACGTTATGCCTTCCACAATGGTAAATTTGAATTGATGTTCGTTTGAGCTAGTGATTAATGTCAGAATATTTTG
The DNA here is from genome assembly GCF_009832865.1 of Colwellia sp. 20A7. Taxonomy (NCBI): domain Bacteria; kingdom Pseudomonadati; phylum Pseudomonadota; class Gammaproteobacteria; order Alteromonadales; family Colwelliaceae; genus Colwellia; species Colwellia sp. 20A7. The sequence goes on from NZ_CP047130.1 coordinate 2,813,519, forward strand.
CAAACTTGAGTTGGGAAAAACTTGATAAGTGCCAACTTTAATAATAGTTTTTTGAGGTTGTAAACGTGCGTAGACTCTAAGCCAAAAGCGGTTATCTATCCAACCTTTACTCTCTAATGCCCTTGAAAATGAAGCAACAGAACTACCTTGTTCAATAGTAATTAATTGATGCTGTGCAATGGGTAAAGGCTTATTCATTTCTTTTTCTAATAAAAGAAAAAAGCCAAGAATAAATATAATAGTGCTACCAATACAAACATAAAGTATTTTTTTCATTACAAACCTATTAATAGTTTATCGCTTCATGGTTAATACCATTACGGATAGTTAGTGCTATTTCTAATGGTAAGGCTAATGATAATACCTGTCCGTTATAATTATTCACAGGCATAACGCCCATAACGCAATTACAAACAAGCATTGCCTGCGCTTGGGCTATTTCCTCTAGAGAAATAGCTTTGATAATAGTTTCAGGGTAATGGCGCAATATAGTTTGGCGCATAATACCATTGACACCACTTTGACTAACATCTGGCGTATATAATGTGTCATTCAAGCAGAAAAATACATTGGCACTCGTTGCTTCTATCACGTTATCATTTATATTCGTTACCAATAAGTCATCTACATCACTCAAAGACAGTTCTTGCCTTAAGAGCACTTGTTCAAGACGGTTTAAATGCTTTAAACCACCTAGCATAGGATTAATCCCTATTTGTTGTTTACTGAGACCTAAGTTAATACCGGTATGAATAAGATCGTCATAATGTGTAGGATAATCATGGATCATAATAATCAGATCATGGTGATTACTTGATGAACGTGCATAACCTCGCCCACCACTACTCGCTGCAATGATGACTTTGAGTACGGCTAATGGATAGTTTTTTGCTATAGCAGCTAATTGGAGTGTTAATTCGTTTGGTGAAGGTGGTGTAATACCCAGTTTTTCACAGCCAGAAGTTAAACGTTCCACATGCTGTGTTAAGTACGCCACCTTACCATTTATGACTTTTGCCGTAGTAAACAGGCCATCTCCATAAGCAAGACCACGACTTTCAATATCAATATGATGTTGTTGTATTCCATTAACTAAACATAATTTCATTGTAGGTTCACTTTATAGATAAAACAGATTTAAACTAAATTAAAAAAGCCTGAGACTTACGCATATATGCTAAGTATTCAGGCTTAATAAATAGATTTCAAGCTTTAGTTACAAGTCACTTCAATTATTATATTTTTTTAAATATTAATGACCCGTTTGTACCACCAAAACCAAATGAATTACACAAAACATAATCTAAATTAATATCTCGGGCTGAGCCGCGAATATAATCTAAATCACAACCTTCATCTGGGTTATCTAAATTAATGGTTGGAGGAACACAAGAGCTAGCTAATGCTTGGATACTAAAGATACTTTCAACCGCACCAGCTGCACCTAATAAATGCCCTGTCATCGATTTTGTAGATCCCATCAATACATTGTATGCATCAGCACCAAAAATTGATTTTACCGCATTAGTTTCGGCAATATCACCTGCTGCTGTTGATGTACCATGCGCATTAATATAGCCGATTTGATTAGCATTTATTTTTGCGTCATTTAATGCATTTTCCATTGCACGTGCTGCACCAGCACCATCTGCAGGAGGTGATGTCATGTGATAAGCATCACCACTCATACCAAAACCAACTAACTCAGCATAAATTTTTGCGCCACGCGCTTTAGCATGTTCGTACTCTTCAACAACAACAACACCTGCACCGTCACCTAAAACAAAACCATCACGATCTTTATCCCAAGGGCGTGAAGCTGCTTGTGGGTCATCATTTCGTCTAGATAAAGCACGAGCAGCACCAAAACCGCCCATACCTAGAGGCGTAGACGCTTTTTCAGCACCACCGGCAACCATTGCATCAGCATCGCCATAAGCAATCATTCTAGCAGCATGTCCAATATTATGAACACCACTAGTACAAGCAGTAGTAATTGAGATGTTAGGCCCTTGTAGACCAAACATAATTGATAGATGCCCTGAAATCATATTAATGATTGTCGAAGGTACAAAAAATGGTGATAATTTTTTAGGCGTGCCTGCTTTTAGCATTTTTTCATGGTTTTGTTCAATTAAGCCCAAACCACCAATACCTGAACCTACCGCAACACCTATACGAGGTGCATTTTGTTCATTAATTTCAATACCTGAATCTTGGATTGCTTGAACACCTGCAGCCACACCATATTGAATAAAAAGATCCATTTTTTTGGATTCTTTCTTTTCCATATAACTTTCTGCATCAAAGTCATTCACCAAACCCGCAAATTTAGTAGTGAATTCAGTTGTATCAAAATGTTCAATATTACGAATACCACTTTTACCAAGTAATAAGTTTTCCCAAGTTTTTTCAGCAGTATTGCCTAATGGGCTAAGCATACCAAGACCGGTAACAACGACACGTCTCATTGTGTTCTACCTCTTAATTATGAAATAGGAGATACAAAAAAAGCGGTCACTTAAATGATAAGTATACCGCCTTTTTTTCAATTACATTTTTACAATTAACTAGTAACGACTAGTTAGCAATTACTGATTAGCGTTAACGTAATCGATTGCCGCTTGAACAGTAGTAATTTTTTCAGCTTCTTCGTCAGGAATTTCAGTATCAAATTCTTCTTCCAACGCCATAACTAATTCTACTGTATCTAATGAATCAGCACCTAAATCATCAACGAAAGATGAATCAGTTTTTACTTCTGCTTCACTAACACCTAGTTGTTCAATAGTGATTTTTTTAACGCGTTCTTCGATAGTACTCATTTTTTTTCCTTTACTTACTGAAAGTGTAATTTATCAAATTGCGTGTAGTGTATTCGCCAAAGGCCTGCCATGCAAGCCTATAGCTTTATTTTTTTAAGTGGTCAAACCTGTTCACTACACTAAAATAGTAATACGAAACAATGTAGCCCTTTATATTTAAGGGTTACACCATATACATACCACCGTTAACATGGATCGTTTCGCCAGTGATATATGCCGCTGCATCTGACGCTAAAAAGGCAACAGTGCTCGCAATTTCTTCAGGTTTACCTAAACGATTCGCTGGAACTTGTGAGAATATACCTTCTTTTTGTTCATCAGTTAACGTTTGTGTCATATCTGTATCAATAAAACCTGGTGCAATCGTATTAACCGTTATGCCGCGAGAAGCAATCTCACGTGCTAACGACTTAGTAAAGCCTAATAAGCCCGCTTTAGCAGTCGCGTAGTTAACTTGCCCTGCATTCCCCATTGAGCCAACTACAGAGCCAATATTAATGATTCGGCCATTGCGTTTTTTCATCATAGGACGAATTGCCGCTTTACTTACCTTAAAAACAGAGGTTAAGTTAGTGTCAATAATATCTTGCCATTCATCATCTTTCATACGCATAAACAAATTATCGCGCGTAATACCGGCATTATTCACTAAAATATCAATGCTACCATGTGCGTCTTTAATTGCTGAAAATAGTGCAGCAATAGAGTCATCGCTCGTCACATTTAATACCAGGCCATTGCCCTCGCCTAAGTATTCTGAAATTCGTTCTGCGCCATGTGCTGAAGTCGCAGTTCCTACAACCGTAGCACCTAATGCTTGTAATTGTGTCGCTATTGCTTTGCCAATGCCACGACTAGCGCCTGTAACCAGGGCTATTTTTCCTGTTAATGAAAACATAATATTTCCTATTTGTTTCTTATTTTTATTAAATCTAGTTAGCTTGCGTCAATTCTTTTGCTTTAACTAATGAGTCTTCCGTATTAAAAGAAACACAGTTAATCGATTTATTTATACGTTTAACCAATCCTTGTAATACTTTACCAGGACCTACTTCAACCATTTGAGTAATACCCATTTCACCAATTTTAGTGACAGTTTCGCTCCAACGTACAGGGCTATATAACTGTTTAACTAAAGCTGTTTTAATAGCTTCACCGCTCGTTTCAATAGCTACATCTACATTGTTAACAACATTAATTGATGGTGCTTTAAAGGTAATACCTTCAAGATCAGCCGCTAATTTAACAGCAGCATCGGCCATTAATGCGCAATGAGATGGAACACTTACCGGTAAAGGTAAAACACGTTTAGCACCTGCGGCTTTACAAAGTTCACCTGCACGTTCAACAGCGTCTTTATGACCTGCTATTACAACTTGCCCAGGTGAATTAAAATTAACTGCGGCTACAACTTCTTTAACTTCATGTGAGTCTTGTGCTTGTGCACAAGCATCGATAATCGCTTGATCATCTAATCCAATAACAGCAGCCATTGCACCTATTCCCGCCGGTACGCAAGTTTGCATATATTCGCCACGTTTTTCGACTAATTTAACACCGTCAGTTAACGAAATAACATCTGCACATACTAAAGCTGAGTATTCACCTAAGCTGTGACCAGCTAAAATTGCAGGGAGAATATCAGACTCTGCTTGCCAAACACGCCATAACGCAACACTCGCAGTTAACAAAGCGGGTTGTGTAAAGTTTGTTTGGTTAAGTTGTTCAACAGGCCCTTGCGCAACTAATTGCCACAAGTCGTAACCTAGTGCGTCAGATGCTTCTTTAAAAGTATTTTGAACAATATCATTGTCACTAAAGTCACTTAGCATAGCAACGGCTTGAGAGCCTTGCCCTGGGAATACGAAGGCTAATTTACCTTGTAAGGATATATTTTGCATTTTTATTTGTTACTCTTATGTTTATAAACAATATAGACAATATAATAAAATATTATTGAGGAGACAGACCTTGCTCTAATGAGCATTTTATTTTCTCAGGTACTTGACGCTCAACTTCTTTAACAGCTTCCATTATAGCGGAGAAAAAAGCGCCTGAATTTGCATTACCATGGCTTTTTACAACGATACCGCGCAATCCTATCAAACTTGCACCGTTATACTGGTCGGGGTTCATTGACTTAAGTAATTTTTTTAAACTAGGTTTTACAATAAAAGCTAACATTTTTACTAAAATATTTTGTTCGAAAAGTGTTTTTGATCGCTCATACACTAAACGGGCAACACCTTCACAGGTCTTTAGTGCGACATTACCAACAAAGCCATCACAAACGATAACATCTGCTTTATTCGAGAAGATATCCCCTCCCTCAATAAAACCAATATAATTGATATCTTTATTGTCAGATAATTCAAGTGCGGCTTGCTTTATATGATCACTGCCTTTTATTGATTCTTCACCCATATTAAGCAAGGCTATACGGGGTTTATCAATACCATCAACTTGCTCAGCCATAACAGAGCCCATAATACCAAACTGGTATAATACATGAGAGTCACAAAAAACATTCGCACCTAAGTCGAGCATAAATACGTGTTTGTCATCGTCATGTGTAGGTAAGGAAGAGATTAAAGCAGGACGTTCAACACCAGGTAATGTTTTTAACACAAAGTGTGCCATAGAAAATAAAGCTCCTGTATTTCCAGCACTAACACATGCTTGGGCTTTACCATCATGTACAAGATCTAATGCTTTACGCATAGAAGAGTCTTTTTTAGTTCTTAGGGCAAAAGCGGGTTTTTCGTCCATTTCAACGACTTCTGTGGTCGGAAAAATAGATAACTGTTGATGTTCAGTTAATGCTTCTTGGGAAATATTTAATCGTGCAAGTTCTGATGTAATGATATGTTCATCACCACAAAGAATTAGGTGCAAGTTAGGCAGATGATTGATTGCCATTATTGCTGAAGGAATTGTTATAGAGGGGCCTTTATCGCCCCCCATAACATCTAACGCTAAGGTTAGAATTTCTTGACTATTCAAGCGTAAATTAATTTAGCTATAAATAGGGTGTTAAAGTAAAGTCGCTTAGATAGCGATTACTTTAACGCCTTTGTAAAAGCCATCAGCTGTTACATGGTGACGACGATGCGTTTCACCTGATACTGGATCTACCGATAAATTCTCTGCTGTTAAAGCATCATGTGAACGGCGCATGCCACGTCTTGAACGAGACTTCTTGCTTTTTTGAACTGCCATGAGTTACTCCTAAATAGGGTTAGTAGTTAAATTGCTAAATGCGTTTAACTATTTAAATTGTTTTAATACGTCAAATGGGTTCGGCTTATCGAGCTCTTCCGGCAATTCACCCCAAACACTGTCAGCATCAGCTGAACAATCTTCAATGTCATGCCTTGGAATTAATGGAATAGAAAGTAAAAACTCTTCTTCCACTAGCTCTCGTAAGTTTACTTCACCATCTTCATTAAGTTCTATTACATCATAATATGATGGAATGTTTTCAGCTGCTTCTTCATTTTTTGCTGGACTAAAAATAAAATCTACTTTTAATTCAGTTTCAAAAAGTTCATTACACCGCTGACAAGTTAATGCAACTAATGCCGATGCAGTGCCAGACATTACTGTCAAACCACGTTCATCTACATCGAACTTAACACTAACTTGAGCATACTCGCTGCGCATTTCGCTGACAGCAAGAAGCCGAGTCATATCCGACACGCTAAATATACCTTCACACACGAGCCTGCGCTGTGCACTTCGGGATGGACTAATTGTAATCGGAAGCTTAAGATTCTGCATAAGTCGCGCATATTAAAGCCCCTAGAGGCAACTGTCAAAAGAAAATTAGCTTATTTTGTTTAAAAACGATAGATTGACCTAATAATAACTGAAATATGATAATTATTGTATAATTCTTCACCAAAAATGAACAATTCACACATTTTTAAGGATCTTCATGAAAACCTTAGTTTTAGGCTCTACCTCCCCTTTTCGTAAAAGTATTTTAGAAAAACTCAATTTAGCCTTTGAATGTGCTAAACCTAATGTTGATGAAACCGCGTTAGTAAATGAAACACCTCAAGCCCTGGTCGAACGTTTAGCAATTGAAAAAGCGAAGGCTGTTGCTACTGAGTTTCCTGATGCACTTATTATAGGCTCAGATCAAGTCGCTGTTTGTGATGGAGAAATTTTAGGTAAACCACATACGTTTGAAAATGGCATAAAGCAACTATCAAAATTTAGTAATAAGAGTGTCACTTTTTATACCGGTTTGTGTGTATATGATAGTGCAAGCAATACGACTACTTCATTAGTTGAACCTTTTATAGTGCATTTTAATGAATTGTCGCGCTCAGAAATAGAAAGTTATTTAAAAGCAGAACAACCCTATAACTGTGCAGGTAGTTTTAAAAGTGAAGGTTTAGGCATTTGTTTATTCAAAAAACTTGAAGGCGATGATCCCAATACCCTTATTGGCTTACCATTAATTAAGTTAGTTGCCCTACTTAAACAACATGGATTAGATACCTTAGCGCAGCAAAATCCCACCAGCTAAGCACTTTATTACCTAATGACTTAACAAAAACAGTTTTTCATACCAGGCGCTTTATAAGAGTCTGGTTAATATAGTTTCATCAACGCAATAAAGAAGACTGTTAATACCAACCTCACTAACTATGTGATCATTTCTACTTGTTAAAATCACCAACTACGTCGTTATTTGTTTAATAATTTGAACAACTAGTTATTGAAATAAAGGCCTTGTCTTTGGCAATTTATTCTAGGTATAAAATTGTTCACCTACTTAATGAAACTGGTATAAAATATAATTTATCATTAGAGCTCTTCTTTATTGTAGGTATAAGTAGTTAACTAATATAAGTGGTTAACTAATATTAGTTTCTACTATTGTTCTAATACCTCATTTATTTTAGACTTTACGTTATTGAATAATTACTATTCAATAATCAAGCTTGTCATTGTGTTCTTGATGTCACGTGATAATGTGAGCTAATAATTCTTTAATCCAGAAAACAGTTGGCATTTGTTATTTCGTCGCTTATTGTGAACAATTATATTTACCCTCTTACCGGGATTAGTAGATAGGCTTACATAAAGTCATTGTATTGAAAATCCAAAGGAATAAAAATGTTAAAAAAATATGTATTTTTACTGTCTACGTTGCTTTTATCTTCAAATGCTTTAGCTGAATGGGAGCTGGTAAATGATCAATCAACCATTAACTATGTTTCTGTCAAAGCATCAAAAGTGGCAGAGATAAATAGTTTTAAAAAACTTAATGGTACAATAAAAGATACTGGTGAATTATCTGTAGATATCGACTTAGGAAGTGTTGAGACCAATATTGCTACTCGTAATGAACGTATTAAAGCAATGCTTTTTGAAGTTGCTTCATTTTCAACCGCAAATATCAGTGCCGAGTTAGATCCTAAGTTATTCAACGATCTTACTATTGGCGAGTCATTCAAAAGCGCTATTAGTTTCAATTTATCTTTACATGGTGTGTCACAAAAAATAACGACTAATATACAAGTTGTTAAATTAGCTAAAAATGACATATTAGCATTTTCATTGAATCCAATAATTATAAATGCTGATAAGTATAATTTAGTAGCGGGTATTGAAAAGTTGCGTGACGTTGCTAATCTTCCGTCAATCAGCCCTGTTGTACCGGTATCATTTAGCTTAGTATTTAAACAACAATAATAAGTCTCAACGGTAAATAATTTCGATAGATTTAAAACTTGGAGGGAAGCCTCCAAGTTAATAAGCATGATGACTACGTTATACCAATCTCACTAGCTGTGTGATCATTTCTACTTGCTAAAATCACCAACTACATCGTTATTTATTTAATTATTAGAACAACTAGTTATTGAAATAAATACCTTGTATTTGGCAATTTTTTCTACGTATAAAATTGTTCACCTAATTAATGAAACTGGTATTAAATCGATAAACAAAAAGACTAAATTAACACGATACATTAAAAGTTTGTGATGAGGATGCGCATGAGTCAAGTTAAAGGATTTGCTTTATCAATTATTATGGTCATTGCTTTATTTTTAATTTCAGCAATATCTGCCGGTATTATTGCCGATATAATGGGTGTTTGGAAAAAACCTATTATAGGTGCTTGTGCTGCATTTTTTGTTGTTATATCTGGTTATATCACAGCACCAAGTCACAAAAGACAATCTGCTTTCATTTGGTTAATTGTAGGCGCTATTGCAGCCTGGTTTTTATCCGGTGATTCTTTTTATCCAGAAGATCATGAACATGAGTACCAGCTTACAATAATTCCTATTATAGCAACGTATATAAGTGGTCTATTTGCTTTATTAATATGCCTGTTGTGGCATAAACAGCGTGGTAATCAATAAGTAATATTTGAGAGCTTTACAGATGCTGTCATTTAAACGTATTTTAAATAACCAAGTAACTCAACAACTAGACAAGCAACGCTTGTAACTCACTTAAAGAGTCAACAACAATTTTAGGTGAGTACTTTTCAAGTATTTGCTTATCATGCACACCAAAAGTCACTCCGACACTATCAACACCTGCATTTTGTGCCATTTTCAAATCATAGCTTGTATCACCAATCATTATAGCTTCATGTGAAGATATACCTAATTCAGATAAAATACTAAGCAGCATTGTAGGATCGGGTTTTGATGGCATTTCATCAGCACAACGAGTTGTATGAAAAAGATCAGTTGTGTTACTCAAACTTAACACTCTTTTCAAACCCTCTCTACCTTTCCCTGTAGCAACAGCTAATAATTTATTGTGTTCTTTTAGTGTAATAAGTAAATCCATTGCATTTTTAAATAAAGGCGATGGTGTTGTATCAACTTCAAGATATTGATGTTTGTACTGCACTGACATGGCTTCTACTTGTTCAGCGGTTATATCAGTAAATAATCGGTCAAACACAACAGGTAGGCTTAAACCAATAATGTCTTTTACTTCATCATTGGTTGGTATTACTAAGCCAACAGTGTCAGCGGCTGATTGCATTGACGATACAATACGATCAACCGAGTTCATCAGTGTGCCATCCCAGTCAAAAATAATTAACTTATAGTCTTTCATAGATACTTTCTAATTTAGTCATTACTCTCGAACTAATTTAGTCAGCAACTTTTCTAAACTAGGCTCAAGTGGCGCTTCTATTGTTATACGTTCTTCAGTTTTTGGGTGAGTAAATTCAATACTAGCCGCATGTAAAAACAAACGCTTTAAACCTTTGCTTTTCATCTCAGCATCAAATTCTTCATGACCATACTTTGCATCCATAGCGATAGAATGACCGCTAACTTGACAATGTACACGAATTTGATGTGTTCGACCTGTTACAGGAAAAGCGCGAACTAAAGTTGCACCACGGTAACGTTCTAATACTTTAAATCGTGTTTCAGATTCTTTACCATTAATATTATCTGTAATTACCACACGCTCTCCCGATTTAAGATCATTTTTTCTTAATCCTTCGGTTACGCGAGTTAATTTAGTTGGCCAATGGCCTTTTACTAAAGCATGATAAAATTTCTGAACATTTTTACTGCGTAGTTGTTCATGTAAATGACGTAATGCCGAACGCTTTTTAGCAACCACTAAACAACCTGATGTATCTCTATCAAGTCGATGTACTAATTCTAGCATGCGAGCATCAGGACGAAGAGATCTCAGCGCTTCAATTAAGCCAAAGCTTAAACCACTACCACCATGAACAGCCATTCCTGACGGTTTATTGATAACAATTAATCGGTCGTCTTCAAATAATATTTGTTTTTCAAGATTAGCGACAATACTCAAACCTGTTGACACAGCGTCTGCTTTTTCAGATACGCGAATTGGCGCAATACGAACAACATCATCAAGCAGTAATTTATAAACAGGTTTAATACGTTTTTTATTTACCCGTATTTCGCCTTTACGCATTAAACGATATAAATGACTTTTAGGAACGCCTTTTAATGTTCTTAATAGAAAGTTATCAATACGCTGACCGGCATCTTCACCATCAATAGTTATATATCGTACTTGTGGTTTATCTTCAGTTTGATTTTCATCACCCTTTGATTTTTTTATCTCTGGTTTCTTTGCTATTGGTTTTTGTGACATGGCTTGCGTTTAATTAACTTAGATTCTTAATGAGACACAGTTTAACATACTTTTTTTACTGCTTTTTAACATTTAATCTGTTTTTTTATTGGCTTATCATACTTTATAAGGGATAATAAAGAGGTTAATACTTAACAAAGTTATTTTCTGGGTAAATTTCTAAATAAAAACTTACCTAAACAGTAAATAAAAAAAGTATTATATTTGAAGCTTTACAGAGAGATGTAAGAGGCAAACTGCGGCCACATTAGTATGCATAACCGATAAAAAGGTAATTGACACATTAATAGTACGGCCTGTTGTACAATTAACGCGTGTAACTTGTTAGTCATGACATAAACAGTTTTTATCACAAAAAGATACTAGTCCAGCTCCATAAAGCAATTTATTTAAATTAACTTATTTTGCAAAAAAGTTTTAATTTAATAATAAAATGCGCAACAAAGAAGTGTAAAACATCACTAAGCAAATTTTTATTATTTAATTGCAAATATAAGTGCGCACAGCACATTCGCTGAGCACATAAAGAAACAAGACCGCTATGATTCTTGAATAAGTCAGGTCATAGCCAATAGAAACAATCAAAATTTATAACAGCTTATCGTGGTTTAATGACACGTTAGGATTGACACCCGTGAGGTTGACAAAATGCTGTTACATCACTACAGATTGCACTACTTTGTGTACTAAGCACTAGTGTGCTGTGACTTAAAATTGAGTCACACAAACTATGAAACGTATGTTAATAAACGCTACCCAATCAGAAGAATTGCGCGTAGCACTCGTTGATGGACAAAAACTTTACGATTTAGATATCGAAAGCCCTGGTCATGAACAGAAAAAATCTAATATTTACAAAGCAAAAATCACACGTATTGAACCTTCATTAGAAGCCGCTTTTGTTGACTATGGTGCAGATCGCCATGGTTTCTTACCAATGAAAGAAATCGCACGTGAATACTTCCCTAAAGGTTACACATTTCAAGGCCGTCCAAGCATCAAAGATGTATTGCATGAAGGTCAAGAAGTTATTGTTCAAATAGACAAAGAAGAACGTGGCCAAAAAGGCGCTGCGTTAACTACTTTTATCAGTTTAGCCGGTAGTTATTTAGTATTAATGCCAAATAACCCTCGTGCAGGTGGTATTTCACGCCGTATTGAAGGTGATGAACGTACAGACTTGAAAACATCACTTAGCAAGCTTGACCTACCTAAAGGTATGGGACTTATTGTTCGTACCGCTGGTGTTGGTAAAGCCTACGAAGAATTAGAATGGGATTTAAGTGTTTTATTACATCACTGGAAAGCGATTAGTGATGCAGCAGAAAGCCGTAAAGCACCTTTTTTAATTCATCAAGAAACAAACCTTATTTTACGTGCTATTCGCGATTACTTACGTCGTGATATTGGCGAAGTATTGATTGATCGCCCAAAAACATTCGAAAGTGTTAAGAAGCATATTGAAATAGTACGTCCTGATTTCTTAAGTAAAATTAAACTTTATACCAGTGATGTTCCTTTATTCACGCATTATCAAATTGAAACACAAATTGAAACGGCATTTCAACGTGAAGTACGCTTACCTTCAGGTGGCTCAATCGTAATTGACCCAACAGAAGCAATGACTTCTATCGATATTAACTCTGCCCGCGCAACTAAAGGTAGTGATATTGAAGAAACTGCATTCAACACCAACCTAGAAGCAGCAGAAGAAATAGCCCGCCAATTACGTTTACGTGATTTGGGTGGCTTAGTTGTTATTGATTTTATTGATATGACACCTGTTCGTCATCAACGTGAAGTAGAAAATCGCATGCGTGATTCTGTACGTCAAGACAGAGCGCGTATTCAATTAGGTCGCATTTCTCGTTTTGGTTTATTAGAGATGTCGCGTCAACGTTTACGCCCTTCTATTGGTGAAACTAGCCAAGGTGTATGTCCTCGTTGTAGCGGTACTGGTCAAGTACGTGGTGTTGAATCACTTGCCTTGTCTGTACTTCGTTTAATGGAAGAAGAAGCCATTAAAGAAAACACTCTTCACGTACAAGCACAAGTACCTGTACCTGTTGCTACTTACTTGCTTAATGAAAAACGCCGCTCGGTAATGCATATTGAAAAGCATCATAGCGTACGTGTTTTAATCATTCCTAACCCTCATATGGATACACCACAATATGAAGTGTTACGCGTTAAGAATGATGAAACTGTTAGTGAAGCTAGTTACGACATTTCAATTAAACAGGCAGAGCTTGAAGAAGCTAAAATGCCTAAGTTTGATAAAGAAACTGTTAAACGCGATGCACCGCTAATTCAGGCCATGGGTCAAGGAATGACAGCACCTAATGTTGCTCCTGTTCCTGAGCCAGTAAAAGCCCCTATATCAAATAAAGCAACTGTTTCTGAAAGTAAACCAACTGGATTTTTTACTTGGTTGAAAGGTTTATTTACGTCAGAAGAAGTTGTTAAAGAAGAAGAAAAAGAACCAGAGAATAAACCTAAACCAGAAAGTAATACTCAACAACGTAGCCGTCAAGGTCAACGCCGTGGTAATAACCGTAATGGTAATCGTGGTAATAACCGTAATGATGAACGTACTAATGATCGCAACCAAAATCGTAATGCAAAAGTAGCTGATAAGTCTGATAAGTCTGATAAGTCTGATAAGTCTGATAAGCCAGCTAATCCTCGTAATGAACGCGATGACACGAAGAAAAATGCACCTAATAAACCTAAAGTGCAAAATAAAAAACCTGAACACGATAAAAACAAACCGGTAAAAGAAGAAGTTGTAGCTGAGCGTCGTCAACGCAGAACGAACCGTAAAAAAGTACGCGTTAACAAAGTTAAAGTTGAGCAAGAAGTTGTTACAACGGCTCAAGTTGCTGCACCTGAAAATAAAGAAACAGTGAATAAACCAAAGAAAGCTGTTAAAAATGCAACTGCTGAAGCGACTAATGCTGATGTTGTTAGTGTTAATGCAGTTAGTACTGAAAAATTAACAGAAACAGAGCAAACAGTGACAGCAACGTCAGAAGAAACGAAAGGGAATAATGAAGAACGTTCACGTAATAGACGCTCTCCAAGACACTTACGTTCTAATGGTCAACGTAGACGTCGTGACAAAAAACCAGAAGATGAAGTAGCGCAAGGCTTGCCTGAGAATGCTTCAACTGAAAATACTGCGACTGAGAATAATGAAGTAATTGAAGCTCGTTATCCAAAACCTGAAACGCCTGTAGTAGCAGATAAAGTTGCAGCAGAAAAAGTTAGTGATATAACTACAACTGAACAGCCGAAGGCCGCAGTTAAAAAAGACACAAATACTGTTAAAGAAGTTGCTGTTGAAGTAGCAAAAGCTGAAGTTACTGCTGAGCCTGTTGTTTCTAAGCCAGAGACTACTGAAACAGAGGTATCTGAACCTGTTACTGCTGAACCAGTTGTTTCTGACTCTACTCCTTCTATTGCTAAAGAAGAGCAACAAGATTTACCGTTAACTGATGTTAATGTTGAGTCAACAGTTGTAACCGATACAGCACCAACAGAAGAAGTAGCGCAAACAGATAACAATAGCGAAAAAAATGTTGAGACTTCAACAGATGCAGAGCCATCTCAAAAATCGATAAAACTTGAGAAAGCTGCTGTTGATGACATTATACTTGATAAAGTTTCAGTACCAGAAACTACTGACAAGCTTGCTGACAATGGTAATGAAGCACAGGTAGAAACTGAAACAAACGTTGAAGCTTCGCAAGCAGAAACTAAAGCAAAACCGAAAAAAGTTGAAGCTAAAGTTGTAAAGAAAGCACCAAATAAAGACAAAAAATTAGCGAGACAAGTGAAAAAAGCTAATCGTTTATCTGGCCGTGCTTCTTCGCCAATGACGAAAACTGAAACTATTACAACTATTAACGAAATTCCAACTAGCTTTATGGCTAATGAAAATCGTGTAGCGCATAAAGTTTCAGGGCGTACTGCAATTTCTGCCGATGTAATCAGTAGAAGCTCTGCACCAGCGACAAAACCAACGTTATAAGTTTTTAAAACTTATAATAAAAAAGCCAGTTGTTATTATTAACAACTGGCTTTTTTAATTGTAGAATCAAAAAACTGTGTAACCTAAATGTACAATATTAGTAGTCCTAATTTAGAGCTAACTAAAATGACTGCTCCTGAACTCGCTTTAAAATATTTTAAATTGATTCATACACTTAACAATATTATTTTTACTATACTCTAGCTTGATAGTTTTTCTACTTTAACAAATAAACAAGCAAGTAGAAATGATCACATAGCTAGTGAGATTGGTATTAATCTATTGCAAATAAATTTAACCATAAAGTCAGCAAAAATAGCGATTAGAGAAGCATTGATTAATCCGATCTGTTACCTAATCACAATACTGTTTTATCACTACAGCTAATCGCTCAACGGCTATCGCTAACTCTTCTACACTCGCGTTAGTAAAGTTTAATCGTAAAGCGGGTGTCACAGATGTTCTATCATGATAAAAAACAGAGCTTGGTACTACAGCTACACCATGCTCCAACGCCGACTTAGCTAAAGCGTCAACATCACATTCAGGTAATGAAAGCCATATAAACATCCCACCATCAACTTCATTTGCATGACAATAGGATTCTAAATGTAATGATACATTTTGAAACAGCGCTTTGTAACGTACAGAGTAAAGCTGTCTTAACTCTTCTAAATGCTGTTCAAATCCATCATGCTCTAACAAGTCTAACAATACTGCTTGCATTGGAATACTTGAATGCAGATCAGATGCTTGTTTAACAATATTCAATGTATTTATCCAATCAGCTCTACCAGTAACTAATCCTAACCTAATACCTGGTGTTGCTATTTTAGAGTATGAGCGTAATACCAATGAATTATCAGGACAAAAACTTGATACTAACGGTAAAGCCTCCCCCTTAAAACGAAGCTCTCTATAAGGTACATCTTCAATAAAAGCCACCTTATATTTATTACACAAAGCTGCAACTTTTTGGCGCACGGTTAAAGACCAACACACACCCGTTGGATTATGAAAGTCAGGTACTGCATAAAAAAGAGTAACATCATTAGTTGAAAAACAATTTTCTAATTCATCTAAATCAGGGCCATCAGATCGTTGTGAAACGCTCTTAATGTTAGCTTGCGTCAGTCCAAAGACTTGAATAGCACCTAAATAGCTCGGAGCTTCCATGACTATAATATCGTTAGGATTAAGAAATGCTCGCGCAATAAGATCTAACCCCTGCTGTGATCCTGTACAAACGATACCTTCGTGCGAATGAGGTAATTGATAGCGTTCTTTTAAATGTGTAAGTAATGGAGCATACCCAGCCGTATTACCATATTGAAATAACTCAGCCCTATTCGGTAAGTTCATTAATGAATTAGTCATTAATGCTAATGGGAATTTCTCATTTGCAGGTAACCCCCCAGCCAAAGATATAACACCTGGCGCACTTGCTGCTGCTAATATTTCACGGATATAAGAAGGTTGAATATTTTGTAACGATTTTGCTAATTTCATGGTGAGTACATTCTTTTAATAATGGCTTAAAGAATACGATAACTTGAGATTTTTTACTTGTCCGTTTATGCTGTTATGTATGTCTATTTATGCTATAAATTTAAAACCAATGCACACTAGCCAACAAATATCACGTATTAACGACGTATTATATTTTATTCATCAAGATATAAGTAAGTCGTTATTGGCAAAAGATCTAGCCGCGATTGCTGCCTACTCAGAGCAACATTTTCATCGGCTATTCAAAACTATTGTCGGCGAGCCTGTTCATCATTATATTCGCAGGATTAGAATAGAGTTCGCAGCGAACCAATTAATGTTCGACGCAACAACTTCTGTATTAAACATCGCTATAAAATCTGGATATTCATCATTATCATCATTTGGCCGTGCCTTTAAAACAATATTCAACATGTCACCAGGTGAATGGCGTAATAAAGATCGCCAGCATCAAGATAAACCTTTTTTGGCTGATGAGGAGGTTGCCAAATACTATCAACAACTGAGCACAATGACAGTGCCAAAGTGTGAGTTAGTACAGCTTCCTCAAAGGTATGTCGCTTATGTACGTCATCAAGGATATGATCGCTCTATAGCCAATGCTTGGCAAAAGCTAAATGCATGGGCGAGTATTCAACAACGTGACTTTTCGCATCAATACGGTTTACATCATTCAAACCCTGCCTGGGTAGCACTTGATAAATGCCGTTATGTTGCATGTTTAGCTATTGACCGACCAATTCAACGTAGAGGGTTAATCAATAGCATGACAATTCCTGGAGGCTTACATGCCGTATTTAAGTTACAGGGAAAATATGGCGAGTTATTACCACAGCTGAGTAATATTTTAGAATATTGGCTGCCCTCTTCAGGCTTCAAAATGTTATCAACACCGGCTTACGTGCATTATCGAAAGAATCACTTTTTATCAGAAGATGAAAAATTTGACTTAGATTTTTGCTTACCTATTTCGCTAGGTTATGACGTAGCCTAATATGGTAATTATACCAATCTCACTAACTATGTGATCATTTCTACTTGCTAAAATCACCAACTATATCGTTATTTATTTAATAATTATAACAACTAGTTATTGAAATAAAGACCTTGTATTTGGCAATTTTTTATACGTATAAAATTGTTCACTTAATTAATGAAACTGGTATTAGCTATTAGAATAATTACAGAAATTAACTTGTTGCTAGCCATAAAGCGACAAGGATCATTAAAGTACCCGATAGCCTGTTCAAATATTTCACATTACTTTGCTCAGTGAATACCTTGCCTATGGTTTTTCCTCCTGCTGCATATAACATCATGCACGTAAACTCTGATATTAATATAATGCTAATTAACACTGATAATTGAGGGGCAAGTGCGTATTGCGTATTAATAAAAGGCGGCAATAAAGAAATCATAAATGCCCATCCTTTAGGATTAGCTATTGCCGTAATAAATCCTTGATAAAATAAACTGCCTTTATTGGTATTAACAGTGGAATTATTAGTGATTGAAATTGCTAATTTACCTTTTGAGCGCCACATGTTTATGCCAATATAAAACAAATAACCCGCACCAATAAATTTTAAAATATCAAATATCTCTGGAAATTCAAGCATAATAGCCGATACACCAATGACCGATGATATAGCTACAATGGCTACGCCAATTAACTCTCCCCACATCATCCATAAAGTTTTTCTTATACCAATTGACATCCCTAGCACCATAGCCAAAGTCATACACATACCAGGTGTAATCGATACAATAAAAAAGGTCGGAATAAATAAGCTAACTAAAGTAAAGTCTAACAAACAACACACTCAACACGATAATGACAAGAATACCGACTTTATCAATAAATCTCAGGTTACACAATTAGCTTATTTATAATAATTTATAACTAATAATCAACATCTTACTATCATAAAAACATGTTACCTTTAGATTTGAAAATAAATTATTAATTATTCCTGTTTCATCGCTTATCTCCCTGCTAGAATAGCGGCAATTTTATTTGTCATCATGTAACGTACTACAATTTCGTTTGCATGATTTTTTCGGAAATACTTAGTAATGCGTACCAGTCAATACTTACTGTCTACTTTAAAAGAAACTCCTGCTAGTGCAGAAGTGATTAGCCACCAATTAATGCTACGCGCTGGGCTGGTAAGGAATCTTGCCTCAGGCCTATACACATGGTTACCAACAGGTTTACGTGTATTAAAAAAAGTTGAAAATATTGTTCGTGAAGAAATGCAACGCACAAATGCTAATGAAATATTAATGCCTATGGTTCAGCCTGCTGATTTATGGGAAGAGTCGGGGCGTTGGGATGATTATGGTCCAGAATTATTACGATTAAATGATCGTCATAAGCGCCCTTTCGTTTTAGGTCCGACTCATGAAGAAGTGATCACAAAGTTAGTCGCCAATGTAGTAAGTAGTTATAAACAGCTGCCCCTGTCATTGTTTCAAATTCAAACTAAATTTCGCGATGAGATTAGACCTAGATTCGGTGTAATGCGTAGCCGTGAATTTCTAATGAAAGATGCGTATTCATTTCATTTAGAAAACGATTGTTTAGAAAAAACATATAAAACAATGTTTGATGCTTATTGTCGTATCTTTGATCGTTTAGGATTAAATTATCGCCCAGTTTTAGCTGATAGTGGTTCAATTGGTGGTGACGCAAGCCATGAATTTCATGTATTAGCTGATTCAGGTGAAGATGATATCGCTTTTAGTGACGCTAGTGACTTTGCTGCGAATGTTGAAAAAGCAGAAGCTTTAGCACCAACAGAGCAACGAGCAGAGCCAACACAAGATTTAACTAAAGTTGCTACCCCCAATGTGGCAAGTATTGAAGACGTTACTGACTTTTTAAAAGTAGATGTAAAAAATACAGTTAAAACTTTACTTGTTTGTGGTGTTGAAAATGAAGATGGTGAAACGCCTATTATTGCGCTTGTATTACGTGGTGATCATCAACTAAATGAAATAAAAGCAGAAAACTTACCGCAAGTATTAACGCCATTAACATTCGCAACTGATGAGCAAATAATGTCGGCTGCAAATTGTAAGGCAGGCTCTATAGGCCCTGTTGGACTAGATGTTAAAGTGATTGTCGATAGAACTGCAGCACAATTAAGTGACTTTATTTGTGGTGCTAATGAAAATGATATGCACTTTACCGGCGTAAACTGGGAAAGAGATTGTTCAGACATTGAAACTGCAGATTTACGTAATGTTGTTGAAGGTGATCCAAGCCCTTGTGGTCAAGGTAAAATAATTATAAAACGTGGTATTGAAGTCGGCCATATTTTCCAATTAGGTACCAAGTACGCTAAAGCAATGAACTGTACAGTTTTAAACGAGGGAGGCAAAAACCAAACGTTAACCATGGGTTGTTATGGTATTGGTATATCTCGTATCGTTGCTGCGGCAATAGAACAAAACCATGATGAATATGGCATTAAGTGGCCAGAAGCTATTGCGCCTTTCCAAGCAGCTATCGTCCCAATGAATATGGCAAAATCAGCACGCGTAAAAGAAACAGCTGAAGCGTTATATGAAACATTAAAACAAGCCAATATTGAAGTTTTATTCGACGATAGAAAAGAACGTCCAGGCGTTATGTTTGCTGATCATGAATTAATGGGTACACCATATTTGTTGATTGTTGGCGAACGCAACCTAGATGCTCAACAAGTAGAATTAAAAAACCGCATTACAGGTGAGAAATCACTTATTGCTATTGACGATGTTATGTCACTTTTTAGCTAAACTTTATTTATAATAATTATGCGAATAAAAAGGAGCTTAGGCTCCTTTTTTGTTATGTTAATACCAATAAAATTGCTTTTTATACTGTTTTATACAAAACAATCACAAATTATCATTAAAAACTTACTCTTAGCTATTTCAATGCGTACCATTTTTAGCAACAATGGGATATACCTTTAACCCTATAAAAAAGAAGTACCCTTGCCATGAAAGCTATTATCAAGTCATCTAAATTAAACAATGTTTGTTATGAAATTAGAGGGCAAATAGCAGCCGAAGCGCGTCGCTTAGAAGATGAAGGCCATAAAATTCTCAAATTGAATATTGGCAACCCTGCCCCATTTGGTTTTGAAGCCCCTGAAGATATATTAAAAGACGTTATCTACAATTTACCTAGCTCTCAAGGCTATAGTGAATCAAAAGGAATATACTCTGCTCGCGTTGCTGTTATGCAATATTTTCAACAGCAAGGTATTAAAGATGTCAGAGTAGATGATATTTTTATTGGCAATGGTGTTAGCGAACTTATTGTGATGGCTATGCAAGGCTTATTAAATAATGGCGATGAAGTATTAATTCCTGCTCCGGACTACCCATTATGGACAGCAGCAGTTGCTTTATCTGGCGGTACTCCTAAGCATTATATTTGTGATGATGAAAATTTTTGGTATCCGGATATCGAAGATATGGAGAGTAAAATCACAGATAAAACGAAAGCCATTGTCTTAATTAATCCTAATAATCCAACCGGCTCGGTCTACCCTGAAGAAGTACTTCAGGGAATTATAGCGCTTGCCAGAAAGCATAGTTTAATTATTTTTAGTGATGAAATTTACGATAAAATATTATACGACCAAGCTAAACATATTCCTACTGCATCGCTTGCGCAGGATGTACTGATCATCACCATGGGGGGGTTATCTAAAAATTACCGTATTGCTGGTTTTAGAGCCGGTTGGATGGTTGTTTCTGGTCCTAAAATACATGCTGAAGATTACCTGGAAGGCCTTGATATATTAGCGTCAATGCGATTATGCGCCAACGTGCCCTGCCAGCATGCTATTCAAACAGCTTTAGGTGGGTATCAAAGTATTAATGAGTTAATCACCGGTGATGGACGTTTATTAAAGCAACGTAATATTGCTGCAAAAATGATTAATGATATTGATGGTTTGTCATGCCATCCAGCGATGGGGGCTTTATATTTATTTGTAAAAGTAGATGCTGAGAAATTTAACATCACTAACGATGAAAAAATGATTTTAGATCTACTTAAGCAAGAAAAAATTCTACTCGTGCATGGCAGTGCTTTTAATATTGAAGCTAATAACTATTTCAGATTAGTATTTTTGCCACATGTAGATGAATTAGTACCTGCATTGATAAAACTTAAAAACTTCTTTTCAACTTATCAGCAAGTATAGAATAGGATAATGATAAGCGAGGGTTAATCTTACCTCGCTTACCTTAAAACATAATGATATAAGTTTCATTAATTAAGTGAACAATTTTAGCAAGTAGAAATGATCACATAGCTAGTGAGATTGGTATGATTAATCTGGACGAGAAAGCTCGTCTAATGTTTGCATACAAGCAGGGAATTGAGACAGGAAGTATTCATTAACTTCTGGCCATTGCTCACAATGTTTACTTACTCTACCTTCTAACAATTTAGCCGCGTCTATAAATTCTCTGTTACCAACATTTACTTCTGATAGACTGTAATGATATGCGGCTAAATCATCTGCTGATTTAACGATAGCTTTGGTCTGCTTATCTACATTTGCTTGAATCACTAACGGCGCCATAGCTTCGTGTAAATAGTCAGGCAGCCCTTGGTACACCATAGAGTGCTCTACTTCACTTTCTATTTTCTTGATTTGTTTCGTTAATTCAGGATTATAATATTTCAATGGACTAGGAATATCACCCACGCCTCCAGATTCACTGGCTTCATGATACAAAGCGGCTAAAGCTATTGCAGAAGGATCGTAAGTCCGATTAAATTTTATTTTGCCAATCAAGGCAATTTGATGACTAATTAACGCAACTTCAAATGAGTGCTGTGCACAGGTTTCGGGCTCTCTTGAAGTCATTAATGGCCAGCGTATTATCTTTCTTAATCTTAACATCCATGCGCTAAAACTACCTTTTTTATGATGAAACATACAATCCTTTTTACTAATTATTTGAGAATTTTGCTCTAAGTGCAGTGAATTCATCAAAATTTTCAATGATTAAATCAACCAACGCGGCATCAAACTTTTTATTTTTTTCTGACATAATAAAGTCTTTTATTTTTTCGTCTGACCATGGCTCTTTGTAACATCGTTTAGAGCCTAACGCATCAAATACATCAACAATAGCCATAATTCTTGATTCTATAGGAATACTCTCCCCTTTTAGTCCATCAGGGTAACCAGACCCATCCCAATTCTCATGATGGTAATGCGCTAGTCTCGATGCTAATTTAGACACATTTGCAGTAGGCTGTTGTAAAAGACCTTCACCTATTTGAGTTTGTGTTTGGGGTTTCATAACCTCCCACTCCTCATGTGTTAATTTTTCAGTTCTCTGTAATAAATCTTCTGGTACTGCAATTTTTCCTAAATCATGTAACGGAGCGGCTAAATACAATGCCTTAACAAAAGAGTCTTCTAACCCTATTTTTTTTGCTAATAATTCACAAAGCGAAGCAACGCGCTTTACATGAGATCCTGTTTCTTTACTTCGCGCTTCAACCGCTTCACTAATAATAAAAAGTAACTCTTGTTGTGATTTTTCTATTTCTTTTTGTTTGGTCAAGTTTTCTAAAATTAGCGCTACATTGGTAGCAAATAATTCTGCCAAACTAACATTAAAATGCTCTTCCTTGTCATTTTCAAACTCGATATACAAAACAGAGGCAGCATTTCCTGGCGACTGATAATAGCCAACGAAACAGTTTTCATTACTGAAATGTTTTTTGTCTTTAAATACTTTTTTAATTTTTTCTTTTACACCCTCTGATATATCTGATGATTCTAAAGAGTCAGACTTACTGACATACTTACCAGTACAAGCAAGTATTAAACTAGATGATTGCATGTCAAAATCAATTTGAGTACGAGCAATATATAATGCTGAACTATCTACATCCATTAATGATAATAAATGACTTAAAGCAGCAGAGCCAAAAGATTTTAATTGATCTTTCTTAAGTAAATCATGAGTCGCTTCAAGTAACTTTTTAAAAGCATCTAAACTACGCTGAATAGTTGTAATATCTCGATATGCTCTAATACTAGCGTACACTGTGGTGATCATTTTATTAGATGTGAAATCTGTCTTTTCTTTATAATCATTAATATCATACTCTTTAATGACTTTTGCTTCTGGCGCAGTTCCTGCCTGTCCCGTTCTAAGTACTAAGCGAATAGCCTGATTCTTTAACTCTTTTCGTATCCATTGTACTAACTCTAAACCGGCATAATCGGTTTCCATCACAACATCAACAAATGCCATGCAAAAATCATCATCCCTTAATAACTGCTCCTTAGCTTCAATCATAGAGAAGACGGAGACTATCTCTAACGGACGACCTTCAATTTCAACGTCATTCAAAACTAGTTTAGTAACTTGGTGTACTGAATCATCATCATCAACAACGAGAATGCGCCATTTTTTATTGCATTTTTTTGTACTTAAGCCGCTATTTTCTTCTGATTCTTCTTTAAAAATAAAATCATTCATTTGATTTGTTTATCATTTTCAGTTTAGCCTTATTAATCAGTGTAATGCACATAATAAAAAAAGCATTAAAAATATACAAAAAAAGCGGCAAAAGCCGCTTTTTATTTAAAACAAATACTTATTAATTAAATTGTGTAACTACTTCATTCACAGCATCTTTAACAATACCTGACGTACCGTTTTCATCGTTAGAAGTGATACGTTTTGTGGCCCAACCATGCCATGCCGGTTGACGCAGTTTAACATCATAAACATCTATTGCTAACTTGCCTTCAGTATATTGACGAACTGTCACTTCATCTCTTATGCTTCTGCCAAACATACCGCCATAATAACGTCGTCCCCAACCAAAACTAGCATTGTATGAAGAAGGATAGCTACTCACCTTAATTTTATCTCTGCTACCCACAGTATAAGAAATAGTAAAATCAGCTTTTTCAGCTTCGGCTATTAATGTGTAGCCTTTGGCTATAAATGCTTTTTCAATAGCTTCATCGACACGAAACTTCATAACCGGGTTAAAATCCTCAGCTGGTGCCATTATTTTAGCGGGTGTTAACCAGGCAAAAGTTTTATAGTTCGCCGTATCTATATTCTCATTCTTATCAGAGCCAACTTTTACGTTATAAGTACTTGCACAGCTTGCAACAAGTAAAACGAATACAGTAACTAATGTTACTTTTATAGCGTTCATATTTCCCACCTTCCACTTATTTAATTAAAACTTAACTAAAGAATTCAGTACTAACTTTTTAATACTACCGTAAATACTAAAATACTACTGCTTATTAAATGTAACATTGCGTTAACTATAAATCATCATGGCACGCTTAAACAGAATAAATAGGAAATAAACTATAATCCTTGTTTTATTTCAAATAACTTATCATCCTATTAAAAAAATATTAAGAAATATTATGCCTTATTGTAATTAAAGGTTGACAGTTATTGTTAAACCCTTTAAAAATAGAGCCAAGTATTATCTTTTTACCATAATTAAATTTAATTAAGTTAGTTAAGCATGTATTCAATTAATCAAAACAATAAATTAAACGTCGTCCTCATGGTCGTAGTGATAGTCAAATCACTTCGAGGGTTAGGTTGTTTTAAAAATTAATTTTAATTAAAACAGATATACAAATAAATAACCAAACCCTCGCTCTATTTTAGGCCGAGGGTTTTTTATGTATTAATCATTAATAGGTATCAATATGACAACAGAACTTTTTACTGGTGCAGAAATGGTAGTAAAAGCATTATCCGCACTTAAGGTTAAATATATTTTTGGCTACCCTGGAGGTTCAGTTTTAGATCTTTATGATGCTATTTTCCAACAAGATGAAATTGAACACATTTTAGTACGCCATGAGCAAGCAGCTACTCATATGGCTGATGGTTATACTAGAGCTACTGGTGAAGTTGGTGTTGTTCTAGCAACCTCTGGTCCTGGCGCGACAAACTGTGTTACAGGAATAGCGACAGCTTACATGGATTCTATTCCAATGGTGGTATTGGCTGGTCAAGTGCCAACAACCTTAATTGGTAATGATGCATTTCAAGAAACTGATATTGTGGGTTGTACACGCCCTATTATTAAACATAGCTTCAATTGTCGCGATTTAGCAGATATCCCTAACGTGATTGCTAAAGCATTCTACATTGCTAGTACAGGTAGACCCGGCCCAGTTGTGGTTGAATTACCAAAAGACTTACTTATACCACAAAATAAAGCGCCCTTTACTATTGAAACTAACCCGACAATACGCTCTTATAATCCAAATATTAAAGGTCATCCAAAACAAATTCGTAAAGCCGCAAAAGCAATCAATGAAGCGAAAAAGTTAGTGGTTTATTCTGGTGGCGGTATTGTTATCGCAAATGCTTCAGAGCTATTAACTAAATTAGTTGAAACATTAAAAGCTCCTATCACTAATACCTTAATGGGTCTTGGCGGTATATCAGGAACCCATGAAAACTTTATTGGTATGCTAGGTATGCATGGTAGCTTAGAGGCAAATAAAGCAATGGCTAATGCTGATGTTATTCTTGCACTTGGGGTTCGCTTTGACGATAGAGTAACGAATAATGTTGAAAAATTCTGTCCTAATGCAAATATTATTCATGTAGATATTGATCCAACGTCAATATCAAAAACTATCAACGCACATATCCCTGTCGTTGGCTTAGTTGACATTGTAATGCAGCAATTACTTGATGAACTTAGCGCAATTAATTACACACCTGATGAAGCAGCATTAAAAGATTGGTGGGAACAAGTCAACGTATGGCGCGATGTAAAAAGTGTGAGCTATAAACAAGCAGAAGGTGAAAAAATAAAACCTCAACGTGTAATAGAAGCCATGTATCGAATTACCGAGGGGCAAGCTTACGTTGCATCAGATGTAGGGCAGCATCAAATGTTTGCAGCCCAATACTATCCGTTTGATAAACCTCGCCAATGGATAAATTCAGGTGGCGCAGGTACTATGGGGTTTGGCCTACCCGCAGCTATGGGCGCCAAACTTGCCTTTCCAGATAAACATGTTATTTGCATTACCGGTGACGGGTCAATTCAAATGAATATCCAAGAATTATCTACCTGTAAACAGTACAACCTTCCGGTAGTAATAATTACGTTGAATAACCGTTCTCTTGGTATGGTACGTCAATGGCAAGATATGGTTTACGATGGCAGACACGCCTCATCTTACATGGAGTCACTTCCTGATTTCATTAAAGTGGCAGAGGCTTACGGCCATGTAGGTATTAAAATTGATACTTTAGATGAATTAGAGCCAAAATTAAAAGAAGCTTTTAGTATTAAAAATCAATTAGTATTTGTCGACGTATTAGTTGACGAAAAAGAACATGTTTATCCTATGCATATTCGCCAAGGCGGTATTGATGACATGTGGATATCTAAAGGAGTTAAAGCCTAATGAAATATTTATCAAAATGTAAAAAGAACGTAAATAATATTGATGACATATGGGCTGATATAGCTACTAAAGGAGATAAGGCATAATGCGACATATTTTAGCGATCCTACTGGAAAATGAAGCTGGTGCTTTATCACGTATCGTTGGTCTTTTTTCTCAACGAGCATTTAATATAGAAAGCTTAACTGTTGCTCCAACGGATGATAACAGCTTATCTCGAATCACAATTTCAACCATAGGCGATGACAAAGTTTTAGAGCAAATTGTAAAGCAAGTAAATAAGCTAGTTGACGTTATTAAAGTGTCTGAACTAACAGATAGAAAACATGTTGAACGAGAGTTACTGCTCGTTAAAGTTGCCGCTTTAAATGACAAGTCTCGTACTGAAGTTAAGCGAGTAACAGATATTTTTCGTGGCTCTATTATTGATATTGGCAAACAAGTTTATACGATAGAATTAACCGGTAACAGTGATAAGCTTAACGCCTTTATTGAAGTGTTAAGTAATGAAACAGAAATAATAGAATCGGCTCGTTCAGGTTGCGTTGGCATGGCACGTGGCGATAAGTCTTTACGAGTATAAGCACTCTCTTTTAAAAAATAGGATGCTGTAAAGTATGTTTACTTTACAGTTCTATTTTTTTAACTTTATATTACTGGAAATATTTAATGATTAAATTAGGAAAATATCAACACTTTAAAGGGAGTTACTATCAAGTACTTCACCTTGCAAGACATAGTGAAACGGAAGAATATTTAGTTGTTTATCACCCTTTTGATAGTTCAGACGATATTTGGGTTCGCCCTTTAGCAATGTTCAATGAAACTATTATCAGAGAGGGTAAAAGTATTCAACGCTTCAAGCATATAGAAGAATGATCGCCAAAGTATTGAATACCTAATTTTGAATGTAGTCCTTATGATAGATTTTGTGTAGTTTAAGTATTTTTAGCTTATAGAAAAAAAGTTATGCTCTTGCCAATCTACTTGTTTGTGTTGAACTTTAGTAACATCTGCTAGTGTAGGGCCCGTTTCTAGCCACACTAGCATTTTTTGTACATCGACATCTTTACCTGAAAGAAATACTTCTACGTCACCATCAGCTAAGTTGCGAGCATAGCCACTGAGTCCATACTCAATTGCTTTTTGTTGACTTGATACCCTAAAGTAAACACCTTGAACCTTACCTGATATATGACTAATGTAACTAACATTCATTATGTAAACTCTTTTAATTATATTTTTGATACTTATATAAACTAAAGTATAGACGCTAATCTTAAATTAAAAGTTCAAAAAACAATAAAATTAACTATTTATTGCTTGTTTAACTTTTTCTTTATAACTACGACTTACTTTTAATTCTTTGCCATTTTTCAATATCAATAAATATTCACCACTTGCTTGGCTACAAAATTTTTCAACATAGTCTTTATTAACAATAGTAGAGCGGTGGTTTCTAATAAACACTTTTGGATCAAGATGCTCTTCAAGTTGCTTCATTGTTTTTCTTAAGATATGTGTATTTTCTTGTGGATTATCTAGCGACTGATGTTGCGAAGTATTAGTTGTATGAACACACATATAGTCTCCGGCAGCATCAATCCAAATAATATCTTTAACGGGAACTCTAGTGACTTCACCAACATCTTTAATCGCTAATATATCCGAGTAATTAGATAGACTGACAGGTTGGTTATTAGTAAGCTCTGTTAAGATTTGTTGATAATTGTTACCGGTGACATCACTGACTAATTTAATCAATTTAGACTTATGCTCTGCATCAGTACTTGATTTAAAGTGTTGTCTAATTTTGTCAAGTGTTTGAGCAAGGCGCTCTTCATTGGTTGGTTTTAAAATGTAATCAAGCGCATATACTTCAAAAGCTTTAATCGCATACTGATCAAAAGCCGTGGCAAAAACCACCAGTGGCATTCTCAACCCTTGCTTTTCAATTTCATCAATAACTTGAAAACCAGTTAACCCAGGCATTTGAATATCAAGAAACATTAAATCGACCTGATTATCTCGTATTACTTCAATCGCTTCTCTGCCATTACTACATTGTTCAATGATATGAATATCGCTGAAGCTTTGTAGACGTATGCTTAACCCCTTTCGAGCAAGCGGTTCATCATCTACAATAATTGTGCGAAAAATCATAACTCAATCCTGATAATGTGCTTTAAATAGTTTCACTGAACACATTATAATAATTCAAATGGCATACGAATACTTACTTTAACACCCGATGGGATATTATTAGCAACAACAAGTGAATAATTATTAGTATATAAAGCATTTAAACGTTCACGAGTATTCACTAACCCTACACCATTTTCTCGATATAAGTTACCATCAACAATTTCTGCACCAGGTCCGTCATCCGCTAATTCTATCATTAAATCGTTAGCAAATTTATTCACTGTGATTGTAATACTGCCACCTCTTTCTTGTGTCGCAACTGCATGTTTAATTGCGTTCTCAGCAATAGGCTGCAGAATCATACTGGGTACTAATGCTTTTTCACAATTTTCATTAATAGAAATATAAACTTGTAACCGCTCTTCAAAACGGACCTTTTCGATATCTAAATATAACTCTAGCGCTTGAATTTCACTATTTAAAGTCACTTTTTTCATCGGATCTTTATCAAGAGAATAACGTAAGAACTCACTTAATCTGGTTACCATACCATTAGCTGTAACATTATCTTTTAACAAGATGAGTGTAGAAATAGCGTTAAGCGTATTAAATAAGAAGTGTGGATTAAGCTGGTATCGCAACATTTTTAACTGAGCCTGATGAGCAACAGAATTTGCTTTTAATACATTTTGCTTTTCAACTTGTAACATTTGATAGTATTTAGTACCAAAATACAAAACACTCCAGCTGAGAATGATATAAAACGACCAGACACTTGATTGGGTATACATCAAGATAAAATCTGGTTTATAGCCGTGTTTATATATTTCCCAATAATTTAGGTTTTTAACAACTTGCCATAAAACGCCCGTGATATAAGAAGAGAAAACAACCACAAGCGCTATTTTAAGTGGCGGAAGATTCCAAACCCTACGATATATATAACGAAGAGGAACAGAAAACAACCAACCAGCATAAGCGTTTAAAAAAATAATAACGACAAATATATCGCGCAAATTATGAAGTAAAGACCCCAAGTAATGCACTAACGCAAAGCCAAACCAACCTGCAGTGTGAACAAGCCAGAATAGGCGATTTCTATTTTCGAGCAATGCTTTCCAATTCACATAAAATCCTAGAAAGTATAATGTCTACATATACCTTAATTATGCGTTAGCTAAAAATTAAGTGCACTGCCTTTAGTCTTAACTATATAACTGCTTATCGTTTTTATAACCTAAAATGTAATCAAACCATCAACATTTCGCCTAAACGTTGACCTCCAAGTAAATGCATATGAATATGGTATACTTCTTGACCACCATCACTATTGCAATTTACAATTAATCGATAGCCACTTTCATCAATGCCTTCTTGTTTAGCTAACTTTCTAGCGACAGTAAACATACGTCCCATGGTTAACTCATCAGCATCAGTAACATCATTTGTGGTAGGGATATGCTTATTAGGTACAATTAAGATATGAGTGCTCACGCGTGGGGCAATATCCCTAAAAGCGCTTACTAATTCATCTTGGTAAAGTAATGGCGTTGGAATTTCTTGTCTAATAATTTTAGAAAAAATAGTTTCAGCTGTCATAGTCATCTCTACAATATAAGTTACTTTATGATTTGTTGCTATTTTACGTTAAAAAAACTTTCGGTAAACAACTTTCGCTAAACAACTTCCCTAAACAACTAATTAACAATCATAAAGTATCGACAAACTATAAAAGTAAATCTACTCGAGTTACTTATATTGATTTTCATTTATTCAATTTTATTTCTATTCTGCAGAGAGAATAGAAATAAAAGTTACTCGCTATTTGCTATTTATAATAACTTAATAGTTAATAAATAATTTGTGGGTCATCAACCGGTGTATCTGAAAAACTAACTGCGTCTATATATTGCTTACTAGCAAGTTCTCCACTATCTAAAGAGTTCGAATGTACTCTTGCAATAACATCACCTCGGTTAACACGAGTGCCAATCGGTAAAATACGATCAAAACCAACACTGTGGTCAATTTTTTGATCATTACTAATACGTCCACCACCTAAACCGACAACAGAGAAACCAATATCACGAGTTTGCATTCCTTTGATGTACCCATTACAAGGAGATAATATTTCAATGATATGGGCTGCTTTATTCATAGAGCGCCAAGGTTGTTCAAGTAGATCCGTTGGTCCGCCTAAAGCACTAATCATTTTAGCAAAAATTTCAGCTGCTTTACCTGAATCTAATGCATGATCTATTTTTACTTGTGCTTCATTATCACTATTAGCGAGTTTGCCATTAATTAACATCGCTTTCGCTAAAGTAACAACTACTTGATGAAGCCTTGGCTCACGAAGCTTACCCGTTAAATATTTTACGGTTTCATACATTTCTAATGCATTACCTGCGGTACTACCAAGCACTTGATTCATATCAGTAATAATTGCTTGGGTATTTACTCCAGCGCCATTAGCAACAGTAGTGATACTATTTGCTAATGCTTTCGCTTGTGCTAAATCTTCCATTTGAGCACCGTTACCCATTTTTATATCCATCACTAACACATCAAGCCCTGCAGCAAGTTTCTTAGATAAAATAGAAGCAGTTATAAGCGGGATAGAAGCAACAGTAGCGGTAACATCACGTATAGCATATAAACGTCTGTCTGCCGGCGCTAAGTCAGGTGTTTGAGAAATGATTGCCACACCAAGATCAGCAACAATGCGTTTAAAATCGGATAAATTAGGCTGAACATTAAAGCCCGCTATACTTTCAAGCTTATCTGCAGTACCTCCAGTGTGGCCAAGTCCTCGCCCTGAGATCATAGGTACGTAACCACCACAAGCGGCAACAATAGCAGCGAGCATAAAGCTAACTTTATCTCCAACACCGCCAGTAGAATGTTTATCAATAACAGGTCCATCTAAATCCTGCCAAGATAATACCTCACCTGAATGCATCATGGCTTTTGTTAATTCTACAGTTTCTTGAGGTACTAAGCCTTTTTGAAAAATTGCCATTGCCATTGCGCCAACTTGCGCATCATTAAAATTATTAGATACTAAGCCATCAACAAAAAATTTAATTTCATCTTGTTTAAGTACTTCACCATCTCGCTTTTTAGCGATAATTTCTTGGGGTAATAACATTTATTTAATCCTTTCTGTCTTTTTTAATTATTATTTTAAGTAGTTGTTATATTTTACTAGGTCTTATTGATAAGGTTGTAGGGAGTAAATGCATCGGGCAATAACTCTGCTACCGTCCAGTGTTGCTGTTGATTCAAATGGTTAGCTGCCATAATTAAAGCATCTTGAGGAAAGAATTCAGCAATGACTTGTCGGCAAGCACCACAAGGCGGCGTTAGTATCTCTTGTTCGGTATAAACAACCAGAGCAGTGAACTCAACGGTTTTATTGCTTGTATTATGAATAACCCCTTGAGCAATACAATTACGTTCAGCGCAAACAGTTAACCCATAAGATGCATTTTCAACATTACAGCCTTGCACTATTTTAGTATCTGTCGTTAACGCTGCAGCACCTACTCTAAACTCACTATAAGGTGCATAAGCTTGCTGGTAAGCTTGCTTTGCATTGTCGACAAGGTTTTGCCAAACACTAGCATCAATATTGTTACTCATTAATTTACTCACTTTTTCTAGCTTAAGAATATTACTTGACCATACGGTCAAGTATTTAGTTATACTAACATCAATTATTAAATTTAGTAGTAAATATTTTTCTAAAAATATAATTAAAATAACTAAAAGTTAGACATAAAAAAACCGTGCGATAAAGCACGGTTTTTAAGGTTACGCTTTTATAAATTAATCATTAGAAATCGTAACTAACACCAATACGAATTTCCCATAATGACGCATCAGTTTGTCTACTTTCACTACTAGGAGAAGTAAACTTATTATATGAATATTGACCATCATCAGTAATTGAAGCTTCTACAGCACCTTGTAAGAAGTTACCTTCTTTAAGTACACCCCAATCATCATTTAACAAGTTACCAAAGTTTTCTATTACTAGGTATGCACTTGCTTTATGATCTTCAGTGAAACCAGGGATTTCTTGCTCAACACGAACATCAAACTTAGTCCACCAACCACCATCAAGGCTATTACGCTCAATAATTCCACCGCGAGTTAGACCTTCAGAAGCAATAAAGTTGTTAAATGCATCTAAATCAAAATCAGCACCGTAAATTACTTTACTGTCACTTTCAGTAGGTACATATAATAACTGACGACTTGAATCATTATAACCAAATCCATCTGAATCATTAGAGAAGTTATAGTCATAACCATGAGTTTGCATCGCTTGACCGAACAAACTAAAGTTTGTATCTAAGCCATCAAAGAATTCATGAGAGTAATTTACATTTAATGTAAATCTATGTGGAACTTCGTAATTCGACGTTGCAACACCTGGAGATTGCGGATCTGCAGTTGCAATGCCATGGTAGTTAGAAAACGCAACAGAACTAGTCATTGGGTGAACATCTTTAGCTTCTGTGAATGCATAAGATGCTGTCATTGACACGCCATTTTCATATTCTTTACTAACAGCGAAAGATACAACAGTTGTTTCGCCATCTTGACCACTAACATTCGTTAAGTAGAAATCGTTATCAAAACCACGAGAGCTTTCATAGATACGTCTGCCATCAGGAGCTATATCAGTTACTACTGCTGCTAAATCATTTACAATCGCAGAGTTTTCTTTATCAGTAAATAAGTAATCTGCTGTAATTACATATTCTGACTCAGTCACATAAGTAAGGCCTAATGAATATTTCCATTCTGAAGGAATTTCAAAATCAGGATCTGTTGAGTTAGTGCTTGAATCTGCAGTTCCTGTGCTCACATTGTTAATTTGGTCAACAGGAATGTCGTATCCTGGTTGCCCAGTGCCATCATAAGCAATAGCATCAGGACCCAAAATATATGCATCTCGAACAGAACTATCTTGAATATTACGAACACCATCATTTGAATAACTATTAGAAATCCAAACGTTTGGATTACCACCAGAATAAAGACCAGCACCGGCACGAACTTCTAATTGATCATTAACGACCCAATTCAAACCTAAACGCGGTTGAAGTAAGTCAATACCATCTAAGTTTTGAGCATTTGAAAAACCATTACGTTCTTCAAAATTAGGATTATAGTTTGGTTTATCATCACTTGTGTACCAATCATAACGAAGGCCCGCAGTGATGGTAATATCATATGAATCTAGCTCAAACTTATCTTGAAAGTATAACGTATTTAATGCGTATTTAAATTCACCAGCCGCATCCGCAGGATTAAGTGAAGACGCATTACCGTAGTAAACATCATCAGCTAAACCATTTTCAAAGTCGGTAACATTATTAAAACGTGTTTCAGTTTGAGAATGCTGAACAAATAAATTAAATACGTCTAATTCTTCACGTTCGAAACCAAAATATAGCTCATGTTCATCAAGGTAATAAGTACCAGCAATTTTTAATGATAATGTATCGTAGTTCAATTCGTTCGACTGACGAGAATCATCAGGACCTAAATAAACATCAACATCTGAGCCAACGTTTTCAATTCTGAATTCACCAAAGCCACTCGATTCATCTAACGATGTTTGACGATTTTCTAATTTAGAATAACCTAAACGAAACTCAGTAGAAAAGTTATCTGTCCAATCTGAATATAAAGACGAAACATAATTCGTAAACTCTGCACCACGCTCATAAAAATGGTTAGATAATGATAATCGCGAAGAACCTTCGTCAGATTGACCAATTTCATAGCCATCATTGTAGTTATACACAAAGTTTAAACGATGTTGGTCATTGATGTTCCAATCTAACTTAACTAAGATTTTTTCATCATCAACTGGAATACTAGAAACCATAGAGCCTGGATCATAGTTATACTTATCTTTTGATATTTGAATAATGTTATCAATATCACTTTGTGAAATAGCGCCGTTATCAAATGCAGTATATTGCATGATTTGAGAGCCATCTAACTTTTCATAAGCAGCAAAGAAGAATAACTCGTCTTCAATTAATGGGAAGCCAACATTAAAGCCATAACGTTTTTCGTTATAACTACCTGTATCAATAGAATCACCTTCTAAACTATCACCTTTTAAAGAATCACTTGTGTAATCAACAAAAACACTACCGTGAAGCTCATTACCACCAGATTTAGTTACAGCATTAATATTACAAGAGGTGAAACCACCGTATTGAACATCAAAAGGAGCTAATTCAACAGAAACTTGATCAATTGCATCATATGAAAATGGAATACGAACTGTTGGATAACCATTGCCATTCAAACCAAAGTTATCATTCATACGAGCGCCATCAACAGTTAGACTGTTAAAGCGTGGGTTACCACCAGCACAAACAATTGCATTTGAGCTAGATTCATTAATATATACACGAGGATCAACACGAATAACATCTTTCAGGTCGCGATCGACACTTGGTGCTAGTTCAATATCTTTTAAATTAAAATTAGAAGCAGGACTAGTACTTCCATAATTATTATTAACTATTCGTCCAGTTATTTGAATAGTTTCCATTGATTCTTGTGCTTCTAATGAAACACTAACAGGGTAAGTTTCACCTAAAGTTAAAAATACATTTGATAGCTCAGTATCTTTAAAACTATTTGAATCAACAACAATACTGTATGGTCCGCCAACACGTAAACCCTTAGCAGAGAATTGACCTGATTCATTAACAACAGCTGTTTTCGTCGTTCCTGATGGAACGTGAGTAATCGTAATTTTAGTACCCGCAGCAGCATTGCCTTGAGGTCCTACAACTTGTCCTTTAATACCCGAAGAAGTTGTGTTTGCAACAACATCTGTTGAAATAACAGATGTTGACAAACCAAGCGCAACAACAAGGGCGCCCGCTATTCGAGAGATAGAGTGGGTTTTCATGTTAATATTCCTATGTGTTTTATGTATAAATTATTATTTTCTTCAGACTATATTAATCTAAAGTTTGTTTACCGTTTTATCTGACCTAAAGCAATGTAGTCAATTTAACCAAAGTTTCATTACATTTTTATTACATACCTGTATAAATTAACCCAATTTCACTAAAAAAAAAAGCGTTATAATAAAAAACAAACCAAAAGGTCAGCTTTTTGCTTTTTATAGACAATATCTATAGGATTAGCAGATTATTTAGCAATAAATAAATAGACCAATAGGACAAGAAAGTAAAAACTAACACAAATATAGTAACTAAAAAAACACGTATTATTGGTATTAATTATGGTAGATATAACCATAAAAATCCTCTTTAACTTCAGTGTAACCTCACTATGATTTAATGAAAAAATGGTTAATAATCACCAGTGAAAGTTATGTAATCTCTTATGAAAAATAGTCAATATTAGTTAAAAATCAAATAAAAATGAATAAAACTACTAAATCACAAAAAATACGAACGATCAGTACAGACAAAATACTGAACGCCGCTCAAGACGAATTTATATTACAAGGGTATAAAGGAGCGACTGTACAATCTATCGCAGATAATGCAGGTTTACCCAAAGCTAATGTTTTGTATTACTTTAAAAATAAAGAGAATATTTATCATGCTGTTTTAGAAAAAACACTCAATATGTGGGATGAAGGCATCGGAGATATTTTACTTGAAGATGGTCCTAAACTCGCTATAGAAAAGTTTATTAGAGCTAAGGTTACCATGTCTTTCAACAACCCAAAGGCGTCTAAAATTTATGCGATGGAAATTATCCAAGGTGCACAACACCTAAAAGATTTTGCCCGTACCTACCTTCGGCAATGGGTGAGAGAAAAAGCAAAAATATTTCAGCACTGGATTGATAACGGTGAGATGCACGCGGTAGATCCAGTCAATTTAATATTGCTCATTTGGTCATCAACCCAACACTATGCTGATTTTGATAATCAAATATTAACTATAATGAATCGAGCTGATTATGAGAGCGATGATATTGAACATGTTACAAACTTTCTGACAGATATAATTTTACGAGGCTGTAAATTAAAATGATAAAAAACTTTTTTAAGTTAAGTGGATTAGCCCTTTTTAGCGTTTTTCTATTAAGTACAACTATTTTGAGTAAAGCTATGGCAACAGATGACACACATATAAATAAAGAAGCTAAAACGAAACTACGTATTGCTACTTTCAATGTCAGTATGGAAGCATTCAACTATGCTAAACCTTCGCTAAATAGAACACCTAACGTAACAGGTGATGAGCTTACTCAAGCATTAAAGAATAACAACCAACAAATTAAAAACATTGCTGAAATAATTCAACGTGTTAACCCCGATATAATTTTATTAAATGAATTTGATCATGTGGATAAAAATCATGAAAACATTCTTTATTTTCTTCAAAATTATTTAGGTAAAGAGCAAAATAAACAAACCAGTATTGACTACCCTTATTTTTATCAAGGAACAGTTAATACTGGCGTCAAAGTAAACACAAACATCAACAATGATGATAAAAATAATCAACCAACCACGAATAACTTACATGGTTTTGGTTATTTTGAAGGCCATTATGGAATGGTTTTATTATCTAAATACCCTATTAATGAAAAAGCTATTAGAACATTCCAACACTTCAAATGGAGTGATATGCCAGGTGCTTTAAAACCGATTGATCCTAGTACTAAAAAATCTTGGTTTAGTGATGATGTATGGAGTAAATTAAGGTTGTCGTCAAAGTCACATTGGGATATCCCAGTAAATATTAATGGCAATACGGTACATATTTTAGCTAGTCATCCTACACCACCTGTGTTTGATGGCCCAGAAAATCGTAACGGCAAACGTAATCATGATGAAATACGTTTTTGGTTTGATTACATCAATAATACACAAGCCAGCTACATCTATGATGATAATGATAACAAAGGGGGATTATCACCTAATCAACCTTTTGTTATATTAGGCGACCAAAATGCATCAAGCGTTGAAGGTGATGCAATTAATTCAAGTATTAATGCCTTAATTACAAATGATAAATTACAAGACCCTATGCCAACAAGTTTAGGTGGAGAGTCACATCAAAGTGACAATGTAAACGCTCAATACCATACAGCATATTGGGGAATGCGAGCAGACTACGTTCTTCCTTCGGTACTTGGCTTTACAATTAAAGATTCTGGCGTATTTTGGCCACAAAAAAATGATGAGGCCTTTCGATTGATAAAAGATAGAAAAGCATCATCAGATCATAGACTTGTCTGGGTTGACCTTGACTTAACTAAATAATTTGTTTTAAACACAGGAAAGAACAATGAAACTATTTTTATCTGCTATTTCACTGTCATTACTTTGTGTGTCTTGTGCAAACACGACTCACATAAATGACAAAGTAGTAGCGCAAGAAACAATGAACACATTATCAACGGTTATGCCTACTAACTTACCAAAAAATATTATTATGGTAATTGGCGATGGTATGGGACCAGCTTACACAAGCGCTTACCGCTATTTCAGCGATAACCCAAAAACAACAGTTGTGGAAGAAACAGTATTTGATCGCCACCTTAAAGGTTTATCAAGTACCTACCCAGCTCCTGTTTCTGGCGTAGTCACTGACTCCGCAGCAAGTGCAACAGCATTATCGACCGGCGTAAAAAGTTACAACGGTGCTATAGGTGTTGATGTAAACAAAAAAGAAATACAAACAGTATTAGAATGGGCAAAATTACAAGGTAAAAAAACAGGTGTAGTTGTAACGTCCCAAATTAACCATGCTACACCAGCTTCATATCTGGCACACAATGAAAGCCGTAATAATTACAATGAAATTGCCGATAGCTATATAGACAATGGTATAAAAGCAGATCTTTACCTTGGTGGTGGCTGGAAATACTTCATCCGTGAAGACCGAAACTTAGTAAATGAGTTTAAAGATGCTGGTTTTCATTACCTTGATAATTACCAAGGCTTAGATAACTTTCCTAAAGATAAACCTGTACTAGGACTTTTTGGTGATGTTGGTTTACCTTGGGCATTAGACGATACAAATCAACACCGTTTATCAACAATGACTAAAGCAGGTATACATCATCTGCTTGATTTACAAAAAACAGATAATGCCCCAGATAATGGATTTTTTATGTTAATTGAAGGCAGCCAAATTGATTGGGCTGCTCATGGCAACAATATCGGTGACGCCATGGCTGAAATGGATGATTTAGCAAAAACAATCGAATATTTAGAACACTTTGTTGAGAATCACCCAGATACGCTTGTTGTAATAACAGCCGATCATAGCACTGGTGGTTTTACTATTGCTGCTAATGGAAAATATGAATGGAATGCAGAAAAACTTCGTACAATGAAACATTCCGTTAATTATATCGCAAAAGAATTAGCGACGAATAAAATTAGCCCTAGTAATACAACGTCATTATTCAATTTTGAACTATCTCAAGAAGAGCTTAGTTTACTGATCGATAGTAAAAACAACCCTAAAATCGATGAAAACATGTACCGAAGTAAAAGCATGCCTGACAGTGAAGTTTCTTTAAATAATAGTGTTAAAAAAGTAATGGATATGCGTAGTAACAGTGGTTGGACTACGGGTGGTCATACCGCTATAGATGTCCCTGTATTTTCTTTTGGACAACACAGTGAATTGTTTGATGGCTCGCAGGATAATACTGATATAGCTAAAAAAATATTTATGTTATTAGGTAAAAAGTAACTTAAAAAAGGCGAAAAAACTAAAAATGAATGATGAAGGTGGATGTTTAAAACCCACCTTGACCCTGTAACAATATCTGTGTAAGTACCATTTTTAAATATAGTCTGAAATACGGTCTTCGAATTCAATCATAAAACGATTCAAGGCCGATTTCCAATTCCTTATTGGCATAGTCCATTTTTTCGATGCTTGAGTAATGGCTAAGTAAATAACTTTCTTAGCTGAGTCATCGTTGGGAAATACCTTTCTGTTTTTAACCGCTTTGCGTATAACGCTGTTTAACGATTCTATCGCATTCGTTGTGTATATAGCCTTGCGGATATCATTCGGGTAAATGAATAAGGTATTGAGATTATCCCAATGACGTCGCCAGGAAGCTGATATGCTTGGGTATTTATCGTCCCAGCGTGCTGAGAATGCATCTAATGCCTTCAATGCTTGCTCTTCATTAATCGCTTGGTAAATTTTTTTAGGTCTTTGGTTACCGCTTTATAATCAGTATAAGGCACAAATTTCAGCGAATTCCTTACCATATGTACAATACATAACTGTATTTGAGTATTTTCAAAGGCGGTATTAATGGCATCAGGAAAGCCTTTTAAACCATCAACACAGGCAATAAGGATATCTTGAACGCCTCGGTTTTTGAGCTCGGTCAACACATTAAGCCAGAATTTAGCCCCTTCATTTTCAGAGAACCACATACCCAGTAAGTCCTT
The DNA here is from genome assembly GCF_009832865.1 of Colwellia sp. 20A7. Classification (NCBI taxonomy): domain Bacteria; kingdom Pseudomonadati; phylum Pseudomonadota; class Gammaproteobacteria; order Alteromonadales; family Colwelliaceae; genus Colwellia; species Colwellia sp. 20A7. Next base: position 2,854,082 of record NZ_CP047130.1, read on the forward strand.
TTGCCCTGTGACATCAACGCCTAGCGCTAAATAAACCGCTTTGTTGATAACCTTATTATCTTCTCTGATTTTTAGACGGATACAGTCCATATAAACGATAGGATAAACAGGCTCTAACGGCCTTGTTTGCCATTCATCGACTTTTTCAATTACCGCATTGGTCACACGAGAAATTAAGGTGGGAGAGACTTCTGCGCCATAAAATTCATCAAACGAGTCGACGATATCGCGCGTCGTCATACCTTTGCCGTAAAGGTATAAAATCTTGTCGTCCATAGAGGTGAATCGTGTTTGATTTTTCTTTACGAGGAGCGGCTCGAAGCTACCATCACGGTCACGTGGTGTATTTAGCTCAAACTCTCCGTCCTCGGTTTTAACTTTTTTAGCGCTAAACCCGTTACGGTTGTTGGGCGTACTCGTTTTTTCATGTTTAGCGTAACCAAGGTGGTCGTCTAATTCGGCATTTAGTGCCGCTTCAACAGTAACCTTGGTTAGCATAGCTCTGAATTTATCTAAATCTTCGCCTGTTTTAATACTTTTTGCGGCTTCTTTTGCAAAAGCTTCAAGTTCTTTATGGTTCATGTGTTTTACCTTTCTTTGATACCACTAGGGTAACTGATGAAAGGTACTTACACAAAATCTGTTACAGGCTCCCCACCTTCCGCATTTTATTTTACTTTAACTTTTCATTAAAACGTTCAAAACCTTGTTCTAAATCTGCAATTAAATCATCCACATCTTCTAAACCAATGTGTAAACGGATTAACGGAAATTTAGCTGTCCACTTGGTTGCACTACGAATTGAATCAACACTGGTAATACCTAAAATAAGTGATTCAAATCCTCCCCAAGAATACCCCATTTTAAAATGTGATAAACCATCAAGAAACGCCGTCAGTGCTTCTCTATTGCCACAATTTAAGGTAAAAGAAAATAAGCCATTAGAGCCGGTAAAATCACGTTTAAAAAATTCATGTCCTGGGCAAGATTCAAAAGCAGGATGTAAAATAGTATCTACCTCTGGTCTTTCTTTTAACCAATTAGCCACAGTTAATGCACTTTTTTGATGTTGCTTCAAACGTACACCAATCGTTCTGATACCGCGTAGAGCAAGGTACAGATCATCAGGCGATGTGCACTGACCCATTAAATAACTATTGTCACGTAATTGTGGCCAATATTTTTCTGTTGCTGTTGCTGTACCCAACATAACGTCAGAATGCCCAACAATATATTTAGTGGCTGCTTGTATACTAATGTCCACGCCAAAATCAAACGGTTTAAAGTTAATGCCGGCAGCCCAAGTATTATCAAGCATGACAATACAGTTATGCTGGTGTGCTATTTTTGCAATGGTTGGTACGTCTTGTACTTCCATCGTAATTGAACCGGGAGATTCTAAGAAAACAATTCTTGTGTTTAGTTTAATTAGCGCTTCAATACCAGCACCAATAAGCGGATCATAATACGTTGTTTCGACCCCCATTTTAGCCAAAATTTTATCGCAATAATCGCGCGTTGGTTCATAGGCGCTATCAACCATTAAAATATGATCGCCACTTTCTACAAATGAGATAATTGCATTAGTTATCGCTGCGGTACCTGAAGGATACAATGCACAACCAGCACCGCCTTCCAATTCGGTCATGGCATCACTAAAAGCAAACGCTGTTGTTGTACCTCTTCTACCATATACCATGGTTTGATTATTGCGATTCTTTAAAGCATTATTCATTTCAGCAACAGTTTCAAACACAACAGTTGAAGCCCTTGTAACACTTGGATTAACTACACCATTTGTCCATTTTGCTTTGCGACCTGCAGTAACAATTCTAGTATCTTGTTTCATTTAAATCTGACCTTTAGGTTTAATTATTTAAAATAGCTATCTAGCCATCTAAACTTACTTATATTTATACAGGGAAATGAAAAATAATTCACCTGTTATCTGTTAAGTTTTAAAACTGATAGCTAATAAGTGATAACTGAAATAGATATCTAGAACAATTCATTAGAATAATAGTTAATAATAAAAGTATTGAGACAAGTTTTAGATTGCTTGTATCTTGTTATGATTGACACAAAACAGCATCCGCCTTATTACTTGTCTTTAATTTCAATTTATTATTTTCTTCATTTAAAATAATATTATCTGCAGTTAACTCATCTAATTGGTTCTGTAACTGAATCATATTACTCATACTTACTGTTTTTTCCTGCTTGTATTGTTTTTCTCTTTCTAATGATTCTGCTAGCTTTAGTTGAACACTTTCTAATGTTGTCATTAGTTGTTTAATGTTCATTTCATTTTCATTCTTAGCGCTATTACCATTTTGTAACAGGGTAAATTCTTCACTGTTATCATCATCTGCTAAGACTTGTGTTAAATAATCAAATCCGTAGATAATAAGTGTTAGCATTATCGTTAAAAATAAAACAACTAAATATTGATTTGAACTGACAGATTCAAAAGCAGTTTGCAGTCTTACGTTTAATCCGCCACTGGTCATCACCAGTGAAATAATAAACTCATTATGCCAAACAAACCAAATGACAATATAGGTTATAAGAAACCGAAAAGATGGCTTTAAATTCAGAATAACTCTGAGAAACGATTTTGTTTTATCCGACAACATAAAATTCCTTTTTATATACTTAATATGAACTCTTAAACCGAGCTCAGGTTAGTTATTACTGATTTGCATAAATGTTCATTAAATCATGCCAGTTTTAAAATAGACAAGCAACCAGAATGCACCTAAGTAACTTGCTTAGTAAAGAAGGGCTTAAAATAATAATTGCAGCATAAGGAAGACAGAGTACACAAGTTATAAAATGAAATAACGACTGAAAAATCAAATCAGCATAAGATAACAAACAACAGTCAACTAAAATAAATTAATTTGTTTACTAACAATGACATCGAAGGATTTACCTAAAAAAGGTAACACATCATCAGCTATTGGCTTAATCTGTTTATCAATATAATGCTCATAATCTAAATTTCCTTTCGATAGCTCTATTGGCATGACACCATTTAAGGTCATAACATATTCAATAATACTTCTTCTTCTATATTTAGGTGACTGACCTGAATCTATTAAGGCTTTATTAGCAATTAAACATGCCTTGATATGAGGTGGTGTATTAACATAATCGTTAAGATCTCTTCTTATTTTTTTCATATAGACTAGGTTCTTATCGTGCTTACCTGCCCTTATTTCACTCAATATAGTACAGATGTATTCTTCTATTGGTAGACCATCAAATACAAGTCTGAACAATTCTTGCTGGAATACTTTACTCACTTGAGTCCAGTCACTTCTAACGGTTTCTAACCCTTTAAAAATTAATTTCCCATCACTTAAACCAACATACCTTTTTTTAGTGCCAACCTTCTGTCCTTTCGTCGCTTCCTGCCCTCGAATTGTTGGCATTAAAAATTTGGTGAAGTGTGTTTCAAACTCAATTTCTAAATCACAAGGCAAGTCAAAAACTTCTTTTATATAATGTTGCCACTTTTCATTAATAAAGCCCTGTAAATCTCGTCCTAGTTTTTTACATTCATCAACAGTTTTATCATCACCAACATGCACAAAGATTGAATCGGTATCACCATAAATAACACGAAAACCTTTTTCTTCAATCCAATGTGTTGTCTTTTTTAAAATTTCATGGCTTCGTTTAGTAATAGAGCCCGAAAGCCTAGGATCAAAGAACCGGCAACCTGTTGAACCTAAAACACCATAAAAACTGTTCATGATAATCTTAATTGCTTGTGATAATGCCGCATTCTTTTGTAGTTTCGCTTTATCTCTCTCTAACCAAAGTGAAGTGATAATATCGGGTAAGAAGTGTTTATCTCGTGAAAAATACGCACCATCGAACCCCTTAATCACTTTTTTATTTGGTTCAAGTGTTCTGGGATCAGCTTCCTTATTTATTGCGTTGTCATTTTCTACTTCAAGCAAACCTTCAACTAACCCCATAGGATCTATTTTAAAGCTGCGAATAATACTAGGATAAAGAGACTTAAAATCAAGCACTAACACATTGCTATAGAGGCCAGGTATCGAATCCATAACATAGCCACCTGGAGATATTAAACCAGAAACTCCGTCTCCCATATTGGGCGCGACATAACTACTACGATGAAGTTTAGGTAAATAAAGGTTAGTAAAAGCCGCAACAGAGCCACCTATTCTATCAATTGCGAGTCCGGTTAATTGCGCACGCAATTGGGCAAATTCTAACAATTGAGTTTTTTCAAATATTAGCCATACCAATCGGCAATCTTCAAGGTTGTAAGCAGCTAAAGCCGATTTATTATTTAAAAAATTATCTGTAATTTCATCAACTCTATTTTCAACATTATCAACTTTTTTTCCTATGCCTAATAACGTATTCGCAACGTTATCTAGGGAAAAACTAGGAAAGCTATAGGTTGCTGTTTTAAGTAAATCAATACCGTCAAGCACAACTCTACCGGCGATTTCAATAAACTGCTGATCAGTATTGTTACTGTTAGTTCGCCAGCGAGGTACACTGCCATCACGTCCAATAGAAAGTTTCAGTTGATGAAGGTCACAACGCTTTTGTAATAAACGAAAGTCAAAATTAATCACATTCCAACCAATAAAAATATCAGCATCAATAATGTCTATTTGTTTAATGAGCTCAATGAGTAACTGTTTTTCATTGGCAACCCAAATAATATAATATTCAGCATCAAGCTGAGGCTCACCTATCATTAATACGCGTTTAAATTCTTCATTATTATTAGCATAAAGGCCGATTGAATAAAGCTCTCCAGCCATAGAACATTCAATATCAAGTGATAACATACTCAAGTTGATTGCTACCGGGTGTGCTGATTTTTTACACTTAACTTGAGAGGGATTAAGAAAGGTATTATTCGTTTGGTCAGTATTCGACTTACTGCTAGACAAAAAATCAATATCAGCAGTAATAAAGCGCTCCATTAAATAACGATCATCAGGGCGTATATCATCTTCATAGCATTTTATTTTATTAGCTTTAAGACATTCTCGTGCGCGATAAAACTGCGATAAATTAGCAAAGTAAAAACCATGCACATACTGTTGACCAAACGTTTTTAGTGCTAACGGTTTTTGTTTAACAAGGGCAATGCCTTGTTGTTGCAATATGGTCTCGGCGTGACTCGCTTGTGGTTGCTCAACAAAAAAAACGGCTAATTCATTATTAATAACAAGTTTTTTGGCACCTTTCTCGGTTTTTAACCACAATGTGATCTGTAAATCGTTGCCTTTGTCTTGCACTTGCCGACTGAGTATAAAGCCTTGTTGAATTTGTTGTGGTACATTAGTTTGCATATTTTTTAAAATTAAATAGAGAGAAAAAACAAAGCCTGTTAATATATACAGCAGTGTACTTTATAATCTTACCTTTGGAAACTGCGTTAAATGCTAACTGACAAGTTAAAACTTCTAATCCGTCAATCATATAAAGCAATTGGTGAGAATTTAAGTAACTTTAATCCTCGAAAACAACAAACTTTTCTGATTGCTGAAATAGCAAAAACCTTAGCCGGTGAATACAGTAAAGATAGAAAAATTATCACTATAGAGGCAGGCACAGGCACGGGTAAATCTCTTGCCTATAGTTTAGGTGCAATTCCACTTGCTTTAGCGAGCGACAAAAAAGTTTGTATTTCTACTGCAACCGTAGCATTACAAGAGCAATTAGTTGATAAAGATTTACCTTTTTTAAAGAAATATGCCGGATTAAAATTTGATTTTGCCTTAGTTAAAGGCCGACAACGTTATGTATGCAGACAAAAGCTAACACAAGCTGTCGCTACTGATTCACCACAAGCAGGTTTTACTTTTGCTGAAAAACCACAAGCGAGCGATATTCGTACATTAAATGCTATGCATAAGGCATTAACTGACGGCTCTTGGCACGGTGACATAGATTCATGGAAAAGCCCTATCCCGCACCATATTTGGTCTCAAGTACAAAGTGATAAACATAGTTGTTTAAAAACGTTATCAGAACATCATCACTGCCCATTTCATAAGGCTCGAGAAACTATGGAACAGGCACACGTGCTAGTCGTCAATCATAGTTTATTATTAGCAGATCTTGAATTAGGTGGCGGTAGAATATTATCAACGCCCGATGAAACCTTTTATATTATTGATGAAGCACACCATTTACCTAAAGTAACCCGAGACCATTCAAGTGCAAGTGTTACCTTACGCGGCGCCATTGATTGGCTAACTAAGTTAAGAGAAACGGGTGATAAAATGGCAAAGTTGATTAAATCTCAACGTGCTATTTCTCCGGCATTAAAACTCAGTGATGATTGCCAGGATTTATTGATTGAAATGCAAAAAGTACTCACGTTTGTCGATAGTAATGCTAAAACTTACTTTATTGATAATAGTGCAACTGACAATAGCAACAATTTCAAAAACAATGATGAAAAAGTGTATCGTTTCGACAACGGTATTATCCCTCAAGTTCTCAAAAATTGGGCAGAAGACTGTAATGAACTGAGTAAAAAATCTCTAAGCCATTTGAATAAACTATATAACGCCTTAATTGAAGCGGTAAAAGATGGTGATTGCCAAATGTATCTTGCTGAGCCTGTTTTAAGTGAGGCTGGCTTTATGATGCAACGGTTAGAAAACTTGCAATCGCTTTGGTATATGTATGCAAAAACAGACAGTGATAAAGCTGCGCCAATGGCAAGGTGGATTCAACTTCAAGACCCCGCTAAAGCTAGCGCCCGACAAGACTATTTACTGTGCGCTTCGCCAATAGAAGTCGGATTCACGTTAGAAGATAAACTATGGAGTCAATGTGAAGGTGCTGTATTATGCTCAGCGACATTACTTGCCTTAAATTCTTTTGATAACTTTCGTTTTCAAGCTGGTTTAAGAAACGATGATGGCAGTCAGTATCAACAGGTAACGTCACCGTTTGATTATCAAAACAATGCTCAACTTGTTGTTGCAAAAATGACGAACGAACCAAGTGCAATACAATTCACTGACGAATTAATAGAGAAACTGCCCAAATATTTACAGCAAGGTAGTGCCAGCTTAGTGCTATTTTCTTCCTATTGGCAAATGGAAAAAGTCGCACAAGCGCTAAGAGAAAAGAATAAACTCGATATTGCTGTACAGGGAGAGCATTCTCGCCAACATATTATTGAAAATCATAAAAAAAATTGTGATAACAATAAAACTAGCATTATTTTTGGCACACAAAGCTTCTCTGAAGGTTTAGATTTACCGGGGAATTACTTAAACAATTTAATTATCACTAAACTGCCTTTTTCTGTACCAACATCTCCGGTTGAACAAGCTCAAGCCGAATATATTACGGCAAAAGGAGGTAATCCTTTTATGTCATTATCAGTACCTGACACGTCTAAAAAACTTGTGCAAGCCTGTGGGCGATTATTGCGTAATGAAAAAGACGAAGGCGTAATCACCTTAATGGATAAACGGGTAGTAACTAAAAGATACGGAAAACAGTTACTTGACTCTTTACCGCCATTTGAACGTGTAATTGAAAAATAAAAAACACCAAAATAAAGATACTATTGAGCAGTATCTTTAGCTTCTTTATAATTAATTTTGGCATAAGTTAATGATAAAATACCAACCGTAACAATTACCGCAGTTAAATATAAAGCATCATTATAATTACCAAACTGCTTTATTAATGCAACTGAATATAATGGACCTAAAATTTGCCCTATTCCATAAGCAGATGTAATTGCTCCCATAATAAACACAGGATTTTTCTTAGAAAGTTGACCGCCAAAATTCATAAATAAAGACACTAATCCTATAAATGTAGCACCAAAAAGTAAGCCGCTAATAAGATTCATTACAATATTACTAGAAAGGGTTGGGATTATAATGCCGACAATTTGTAATAGCATAGCAACAATCATAATATTAATACTGCCAAAACGATGTGCTAAGCGCATCCATATAATGCATGATGGAACACCAGCAATACCTACCGCTAACCAGACATAACCACCATAACCGTCTAAACCCTCTAACGAGTTAACAATGTCAGGTAGAAAAGTTGCTTGTACAACCATACCAATACCTTCGGTAAAATAAGCCAATATTAAAATGATCACCATTGGAGAAAATAGCGACTTATCAAACTTATGCTTAACCACTTCATTGTTAGGCTGTTTATCAAACCGTAAAACATAAGCTGAATAACACGATAAAAATGCTCCTAATATCGCTAAGATGATCCATGCATCTTTCCAATTTCCGCCAGCATAAAACACGCCCCTCATAACAAGATCAGTAATGAGTATTGAAAAGCCTAAACCACTAAAGTGTATCCCCATCGCTTTGGTTTTATTTACCGACTTTAGCTTTAACATGACAACAGCCGATCCTACTACCAAGGCCATTGCTGCACCAAACCCAGCAAATAATCTTGCAATAAACCATATTGTACTATTGTCAGTAACGCCTAAAATAAAAGAGGATATGACACAAATAAACAGTCCAAACCTGAAGTATTTAACTTTAGAATGAATATCTTTAATAAAAACAGAGAAAATAGAGCCAGTTAAATAGCCTACATAGTTGATGGAAGCCAGCACGCCAGCATAGGCAATACTAATACTATCTTCTAACATTGCAGGTAACAGCGAAGTAAACACAAAACGAGCCACACCAACGCCTACAATTAGCGCAAATATACCTGCTAATAAAATAGCACTGTTACTCTCTCGGTTAAATTTAAGCATACTTTCCCATACATTGTTTTATTTACGGTATATTGCAGTCTATAACCAATTGAGTTAAATAAAGAAATCACTAAGAATGATAAGCGGTATATAAAATACAGATTTAATCGATAAATTAGATAAGCGAGATAAAATAGTTAACACATTTCAATTAACGTATTCCACTGATGAATTTGTATCTTTCTGGTTTATTTTTAGATTGTTGCAGTAAATTAATATTATTGACAACACTTTCCTCGATTCTTCGATAATTAACTTTCTACGAAGAAGGATAACAACTATAAATTCACCTAAAATTTAACGTGATTTAACGTGATTTAACGTGGAAAGAAAATTTAACGTGATTTAACGTGGACACCCATCTTTATTTATAAACAAAATTAAAGCAGGCGAAAGATAAAAAGCGCTAGGGGTGGGCCAATAGTTCAAAACTAACATAGCGGGCTATATTAGTTTTGAAGGCCAATGATACTAACTTACTTACGCGATCAACGTCACTGGTTATTGGTTATTGGTTTTAAACAAGCAATATTTGTTTAAGACTCTTTATTGCAACGACGCAATGTCAAACCTATTAACCCTAATGCAAAAATAGTCAGTGTTGTTGGCTCTGTTACCGCTTGTAACGGCTTAGGACTGCTCCATACAGCGTAAGTTGAGGAATTAGAATTACCGGTATTTAAACCTACACCCACTGTAAAAGGACTCGTTGTATCCCAATTAGGATTGCTATTATTTAATGCCATTACGCCAAAGAGTGTGTTAGTTGTATTACTTTTGTATGGCGTGATTACAAAACAATCATTGTAGGTGTTACTACTGCAACCAAAAGTTAAATCAGGTAACGAATCAAATAAACCATCAACTGAATCTACAAAGACATCATTTAATAATGCCAATGATGCGACTTTACTTTCTTCTGCGGTTTGCCAGAAAAAATCGCTCTGTTCATCACATCCGCTAAACAAGTCAGGACAAGTGCCATCAACAAAGCTTACATCATAAAGCTCACCGTTGATGTTTATATTAGAGGCACCTAATAGCTTGCCACTGGTCAGATCTATATTCAACATGAGCGACGCATTGGCCAAGTTAAATAAACTGCAGGCCGATACCAGCAAAGATAATATCATTACTTTAAAATATACTTTTTTCATTTTATTTTTTCCTTATAAATTTAACTCAATTTAACTTGGATGAATTTAACTTAGGCTAAACTTATGAAGTAATTACTATATTTAGCACTAACGGTAGTGCTTAGATGCTTATTTTCTGACGAGATACCAATAACATTATACCGAATGCTAAAATGGCAAATGTTGATGGTTCAGGTACCTCGTGTATTATCGGATCAGAGATTGAATCATCAATAATCTCAACCCAATTAGGAGAGCTACCAAAATCTTTTGATCCACGTACCAAGCCACCACTACCGCCACCGCCACTACCGCCAACAGTGTCAGCTGCAGTGTCTCTGCAGTTTATACTGCCGGTTATTGCACCAAATACACAACCTGTTTCCCATGCGGTTACTAACGGATCACTAAAACTGAGCGATTCAAAGAAAAACTTCCCTGCTGTAATTTCAAAATCATTGTTGACAAGCGTACCTGAAAGACTATCAATACTATTAATATCAGTAACTGAAAACCCACTAAATAAATCGGTATCGAAGTATTCGAAAGAAACAAAATTAGTGAGTAAAATGGTATCACCCCAAGTATAATCGACTAACTCTAATATCGCCTCAGCGCTTCCATATGAACCATCAGCGTTTGCATAGCAATCTTGGCATTGCCCAGTGAAATAATATGAGGTGATAATTCCGGCATTAGCAAATGGCACAATAATCATGAGTATGATTACGGCAAAAATTTTACTCAAATAACTTTTAATATTTTTCATGGAAACTCTCTTTTAATGATTAATTAATTTTTTAATTGTAATCATTATCCTCAAATATTTTATTTAGTCCTTACGCTTTCCTTACCATTATCAATAAATCATATAGTCGTTTGATATATAGACTAATATTAAATAAAAAAATTAAAAGTTTGTCGTGCTCTGAATGCGTTTTTTAAATTTTTTCGTTATTTAATCTTCTGAAACGAAGGGACTTACGAGAGTAATTAATCTAAAACTCAACCACAAAGAAGTGCTCGGCAAGCACATTGGGTTGTAGTGGCATAGTTAATATGGGATATCAAGTAAACCAATGTGTTATTTTCTAGTGGTAGTCATCAACAAAATCCTTTTTTTGATAAGTTCTCTATGAAGTGGCATAGTTAATTTGGCCTCCTACTTAGCGATGTTGTGATGCATTTCATATCAACACAGTCACCCTTTTATATTTATGTTAACAACTTAAATAACTCACTTTTACTGCCAATATTCAGTTTTTGATAAATGCGGTAAAGGTGGTTTGACACCGTTGATGGAGAAAGCCCTAACTCTTTTGCTGCTTCTTTAAACGTTAATCCTTTCGCGAGTATTTGTACAACTTCATGTTCCCTAATCGATAAACTATCTAAAGGGCCTTGTGGCCAAATTTCAACAATGATTAAATCATTAAAGGGTTGGAGTTCAACTTGCAGTCCATCTACCGCATAACTTTTTCTAGCTAGATCTAAAGCAAAAGGTAATTTCAGTAAACTGCTCTCCAATTCAGTTTTGTTAGCATAATTCTCTTCAAGTAAATCAATAAAGCTACTTTGTACTTGATGAAAGTAACCTTGTTTATCACAAATCGCTTTATGACTATTAGAATGTAATTTACTGTTAGTTATTGTCGTTTGGTTATCATCAGTACGTGCAAGTTGTAAGAAAAGTGCATGTCTCGCTGCGGTGAGTAAATGATATAGCGCTTGTTTTTGTATTTGTTTATCTTGATCAGAAAAAGGCTTGTTACGCTTAAATCGATATAAGCTTAACAACGTAAATAACCCTGTTCGGTCATCAAGGTGAATTGATGATAAAACTCTTTCTATATTGTGTGGTTTGAAGCAAGTTAGATAAATTTCAGAACGATAAAAGTCTTCATCAGCCATTAAATCACGCATATCTATTGGTGAGCCTAAATTCTCAAACAGACTATTTACCAGAGGGTTTATTGACAAATTATCAAGTAAACACTGCGCTAATGATTCAGGTACATTTATCAAGGTATGATTATGAAAACGAACCGTTTGTTGATGTCCGTTACTCCAAATAGCTCCGTCAAAACTAATTAAGTGTTGTAGCTTTGATAATGCCCAATCACGATATTCAGATAAATCAATTTTACTGGTGCCTAAATAAAGATCACTAATAAACCGGTTCAATTTATCTTGTTCAATAATAACAGTCACAAGTAAAGAGCCTGATACACGTTAGCGATTTTTTTATCGAGTCGATTCATTGGGTAATTTTTACTATAGCGTTAAAAAAATGACGAGCTATGATAATGCTATGGCAACCAAAGTGATGCAAGACATATGTCTAATGACAAGAACAAAAATACAGATGGCATGAATAGTAATAACAGCAAAGCAACTTACGACACTATTATAATTGGCGCAGGTATTGCTGGCTTAACTGCAGCTCTCGAATTAGCAAAAGCCGATAAACAAGTACTGATACTTGATGCACAAGATGAAACAAAGGTTGGTGGCTTAGCCAGGAGTGCATTTGGCGGTATGGCATTGATAGGCACGCCAGAACAAAAACGAAGTAATATTATCGACTCACCAGCCATAGCATTAAAAGATTGGCATGATTTTGCTCATTTCTCCCAAGATGATATTTTCCCAAAACAATGGGCGAAGCTTTATGTGGAAAGCAGTTATCAAGATATTTACCACTATGTTAAAGATCTCGGTGTTAAGTTTTTACCGGCGGTAAACTGGGTTGAACGCGGTTTGTATTCAGGTGGTAATTCAGTACCTCGTTACCATGTAATATGGGGAACATCACTAGAGCTTGTTAATAAAATGCTGCTTGCGATTGCTCCCTTTAAAAATAAAAAAATTCACTTTAATTTTAATTGCAAAGTTAACAAATTTATTAAGTCTGATGAAGCGGTTATTGGCTGCCAAGACACTAACAGTAACCTGTACTTTGCTGATAACACTATCGTAGCAAGCGGTGGTTTTACCGGTAATTTAGCAAAAGTAAAAGAACATTGGCCTAAACACTTTGCACCAGCACCTGAAAACCTATTAAACGGTACTCACCCCAGTTGTGATGGCGCCATGCATGACGAAGTTAATAGTATCGGCGGAAATCTTACCCATTTAGATAAAATGTGGAATTATGCTGCAGGCATCCCTCACCCTAAAGCAACATTTGACCAACAAGGTTTAAGTTTAATTCCTTGTAAATCGGCTCTTTGGCTTGATAGCAACGGAACACGAATTGGTCCAGACCCTATGGTAACTGGATTCGATACCCATGAATTATGTCGGCGTATGAGTGAACAAAAAGACGGCTATGCATGGCAAGTACTTAATTGGAAAATAGCCAGTAAAGAGTTTGCTGTTTCAGGTGCAGAGCATAACCCAATGATCCGTGATAAAAAATTATTTACTATGCTAAAAGAAACTTTATTAGGCAATCATCGACTAGTAAAACAGATGCAAGAAGAGTGTGACCACTTTATCGTTGCGAATACTGTTAGTGAATTAACTAATAAAATGAATGCATTAACTCCAAAAAAACGTGTTAATAACGATGTTTTACAACAAACATTAGACGATTATGATGCCATTTTATCTCGACCTTCATCACAATGGAATGATGATCAAATAAGACGAATAGAACATGCTAGAAAATGGAAAACAGATAAATTAAGAACATGTAAACCACACCCTATTCAAGACGAAAAACACGGGCCTCTCATTGCAATTAAAGTAGCACTGATCAGCCGAAAAAGTTTAGGGGGTATTCAAACAAACCTGAACTCTCAAGTAGTCAACCAACATGCCCAACCAATAACAGGCTTATATGCAATTGGCGAAGCATCTGGTTTTGGGGGTGGTGGATCAAATGGTGAAAAATCTTTAGAAGGTACTTTTTTAGCCGGTTGCTTACTAACCGCTCAGCAAGCCGCAAAATATATCAATAACTTAGCGAGTATAAACACACAGGGAACCAAATAATGAAAAAAACAGCTGCATGGTTAACACAATACGCGTTAGAGCAAATTGGCGTAAAATATACTTTTGGTATTCCTGGGGTTCACAATACTGAACTTTACGATGAATTAAATAATTCTGATCTAATTACACCTAACCTAGTTATGCACGAAGGTCATGGTGGTTTTATGGCTGATGCGATTAGTAGAGTCACTGATTCCATTGGCACATTAGTTATCGTTCCAGCTGCCGGCGTTACCCACGCAGCAAGTGGAATTGCTGAAGCTTACCTTGATGGTATACCTATGCTTGTTATTACTGGCGGTATTCGTAACGACTCCAAATTTGATTATCAACTCCATGAACTAGACCAACTTAAACTTGTTGCAGGATTTACCAAAGCAGCGTTTAAAATCAACAATCATGATGAAGTTATCGACACTATCTATAAAGCTTATGATATCGCGACCTCAGGAGAGCCTGGTCCGGTATTTATTGAGATCCCTGTAAACTTACAACTTGATAAAGCCGTAATTAATGCACTACCAACTTACGTTAAGCCCGAACAAGCAGCTTTATCAGCTAGCATGCTAACGCAAATTGAAAATGCAGCTCACATGCTAATGAAAGCGAAGAATCCTGCTATCTTTGCGGGCTGGGGCGCGGCTCATGCGAGTAGTACCTTAATTGATATTAGTGAAGTGATTGGCAGCCCTGTTGCGACGACTATGCAAGGAATTAGTGTATTTCCGGCAAACCATCCGTTACATACAGGGTTTTGTTTTGGCCCTGCTGCTGTCCCTGCGGCTCAAAATGCATTTAATAATGCTGATTGTGTGTTAGCTATTGGTACACGTTTTGGAGAAATAGCGACCGGCAGCTTTGGTGGTCAATTACCGCAAAATTTAATTCATATCGATATCAACCCTGATGTTTTCGATGCCAATTATAAAAGTGCAATTGCTATTGAAGGTGATGCTAAACAAATTTGTCAACAACTGCTTAGCACGCTAAGAGCTTTAGGGGTAACTACAGATTTTTCTGAGACAGCTAAAAAAATTGCGGCGGATAAAAAATATTATCGTGAAACATGGTATCTACATGACTCAAAAGATAAGGTAAATCCAGCTCTATATTTTGACGAACTTAGGGCACAACTTAGTGATGATGCTCATATTGTGGTAGACGATGGCAATCATACATTTTTAACAGCTGAGCTGATGCCTATTCACCAAGCCTATGGTTTTATTTCACCTACAGATTTCAACTGTATGGGTTATGCCACGCCAGCAGCTATTGCGGTGAAAATGGCTAAGCCACAACAAGAAGTGCACGCTATTGTTGGCGACGGTGCGTTTATGATGACCGCAACTGAATTAGCGACTGCAGTTAGCCAAAATTTAGGGCTTGTTATTGGTGTATTTAACGATGGGGAGCTATCTCAAATAGCACAAGCACAGCAAATTCCTTACAACCGAAAAACATGTACAGTATTACCACAAACTAAACTTAAAGGTTTAGCGATGGCAACGGGTGCTGAATATGTACGCATTGAAAATAACAGTGACATTAAAACGGGGTTAACGAAAGCCAGAAGCTTAGCTCAACAAAATAAAACGGTTATTCTAGACATCAATATTGATTATTCTAAAGCAACCGCTTTTACCGAAGGCGCCGTTAAAACTAACTTGACACGTATGCCTCTGCCAACCAAAGTACGTATGGTTGGTCGCGCCTTGGTTAGAAAAGTAACCGGATAGCTACTCTTTGCTATGTTCAATATTTAGCACCTTTTTTAAAGGGTCTAAATATTGTTCAAAATGCTTCCATTGTTCGGTAGCGCTTTTATATATCGGCTGTCGAACTTGTTCCGAACTTGGTGTTTTAATATTACGTTTAGTTTTATGAAAATCAATACATGACTGTTCAAATGGTAGACCACAAAAATCAAGTATTCGGTGCACCTGTTTATCTAAATCATCAACAACATCTTCATGGTTAACCGTTAAAACAAAATCAGGTAATACTTCATGCCAATGGTTCATTAACTTTAAATAAGCTTGATAGTAACGACCAATATCTTCTAACTTGTAACTAAAGTCTTGTCCTTCCGCGAATAATTGTTTGAATCCGCTAAAACAACAAGCCATTGGCGAGCGTCTAGCATCAATAATTTTCGCATTTGGCAGTATTAATCTGATCAAGCCGATATGCAGAAAATTATTAGGCATTTTATCAATAAATAATGGCGCTTGTTCGCGGTAGACACGCGTTTCATCAATAAATTGCTGCCCAAAACGTTTAAAGTAATCTGGGTTTATCTCATGTAAATTTTTAGGATATTGACTTTCTTTATTTGTATCTACGTTTGAATTACGTCCTCTTAACCGAGAAGCTAAACCTAAGATATTATGCAGTTCCATGGTGCCATCTACTTGGCTATGAGAAGCAAGTATTTGTTCAAGCAGAGTAGATCCCGCCCTTGGCAAGCCAACAATAAAAATAGGATCTGGTGAATCTATACCTAAGTGACCACGGCTTTCAAATAATTCTGCGGTGCAATATTTTATTTGCTCTTCGACTTGTTGTTCTATTTTACTGATATCGAAACCATTTATTTCATGCTGAAGTTTATTGCCTTGTTGATAATAGTGAAAGGCTTGTTGGTATTGAGCTCTATCTTCAAAAGCCTTACCTGTGGCAAAGCTCAGTTGAATTTCATCTACTATTGGTAAGTTTTTATTACCTTGTTGTGCCTGCATCTCTGCGATTTCATCATCGCTAAAGCGATAGGTTTTAGTATTCGCTAAACTCCAAAATGCATCACCATAACTTGGGTTTATTTGATAGGCTTTTTGGTAAGCTAAAACAGCTTGTTTTATCTCGCCTTTCGCTTTAAGTGCGTGGCCTAATTGTAAATGAAAACCTGCTACGTTGTTTCCTTGTGAAATAGACTGTGCAATAGCTTGCTCAAAAAGAACAATAGCCTCTTCTATTTTACCCAGCCCAGTTAACACATTAGCTTTAGCAACTGTAAAGGTAATATTATTGGGTTGAGCATTAAGTAATGTCTCAACTTGCTGTTCAGCCGCTTTATATTTGCCTAAGCGAATAAGTAAGTTGAGGTACTGAGAACGCGCATAAAGGTGAGTTGGCTCTAACTCAAGCGCACTAGCGAGAAGAAACTCAGCATCATCATAGACTTTAAGTTCCATCCCTATTTCAGCCAACAAACACATTCCATCAATATGACGCTTATTGTTCTGTAGAAAATGTCGGCAAATCTGCTCTGCTTTTAATAATTTCCCTTCATGCATTAACTCAGTTACCGCAAGTAAAGCTGGCGGTAACTTTTTTAATCTTTCTAATTGGTTTGCCGTTTTTTGAACATTATCTTGTTGACCTGCATCTCGGTACAGTTCAATCAATTCTTGCCAACTTGCCACTAAACTAGGATTAAGTTTCACTGCATGTTCAAATGAGAACATCGCACTTTTAGGCTCTCCTAAGGCGATATTGATAAATCCTTTTTCTTGATTAGCTCTACTGTGATGCTCATCAAGCTTAAGTAGTTCACTAATGCTCACTAAAGCTTGAGCGAAGTTTTTTGCATAACGCTGTGCAACAGAAATTAAATACCATAGCTCAACTTGTTGTGCTTTTTCTGTGTTGTTTGTCTGGAGTTTTTTACTTGCTAAAATAGCGTCATTGAATTTTGCTGTTTGGATCAATTGTTGAATTGATTTTAATTGTGTTTCAAATGATTGAGGCGATGTGGTGTCCAATGACTTAGCTCCGTGAAATATAAGGTTTAATAGCAATTCAATTAATTACTTTGTACTTTATCAATAAAAAGCCGCTTGAAACAAATATCAAGCGGCTTTAGTACACTTAATTAAGTATCAGTCTTATGACTTTTACTTAATTTTATTTTCTATTTATCTTGTTATTTAATAGAAGTCATACGAAAATCTAAAGCCAATAGTACGAGGTCTATTAGAAACCACTTTAGGCGTAAACTGCTGAGTATCAATATACAATATTGCACTCTCATCCGTTACATTATCGATAAATATTTCCGCTTTCCATTCATCATTAGTAACACCAAAGCTTAAATTAGCCAAAACATAACTGTCTTGTATGTAACGGCCACCGGCAAAGGTTTCACCATTTCTGTCTTGATAATTAACACCTGAGAAAACATCAGCTTCTTTTTGTATACTTAAACCTGAACCAGTACCGTAAATTAAATTAGTGGCATCTTCTACCACATAAGCATCCATACTCATCCCTGCAAGTCTATCGCCAGTGTAACTTATAGAGCCATTAATATAACCGGTCATATCGTTAGCAATTGAATAAAAATACTGTGCTTGTAAGTTACCTGAGAATTCAGCTGAATAAGGTAATCGACTACCTACGGCTGGAGCAATACCGGCAAGCTGACTATTGACTGATGTTAACTCAGTATCAATATAACTAAAGGCACCTGATATTATTAAGTTATCTGTGGCTGCCCAAGTAAAGTCACCATCAATACCTCTTATTTCTGCTTCACCAACATTATCAGTAAATACTAAGAAACTAATATTTGTAGGGTCGTAACGTGATGTTTGCAAATCAGATATCTCTGAATAATAAGCTGTGGCATTAAAGCGTAGTGATTGATCAAATAATGTTGATTTAAAACCAATTTCAAAATTATCTAAGCTATCAGTAGTTGAGTACACTGGAATACGGAAGCCGTCAAAAGCACCTTCTTGACTTGTCGCTGCCCCACCACCTACTCGGTTAGTCACTGGAGGTCTAAAGCCTTCTGAATAAGAAGCAAAGAGCATCACTTTATCTGATACCTTCCAATCAATCGAGGCTTTAATAATGGTGTCATCTACGGTTAACGTACCATCATCATCAAGTAAACTAGTGTCTAATTGTCCGCTAGCAATGGCTGCTTGTATAGCTGCAGCTTCTTCTGCACCGAAAAACTCAGTTAAGGCTTCATCGCTACCATCACCAAAGGCTCTTAGTCGACCACTAACATCATCCCCGGTAGTCGCGCCTTTATAAATATCATCTATTTGATACCAACGGGCACCAAAACTTGCTGTAACAGTATCAGTTATATCAAATTCTAACTGCCCAAAAACAGCAATTTGGTCAATAGTATGGGTAACATCATTAACAAAACTTACTTCAGAAGCAAAAGGACCTCCATCACTATTTGTGCCTTCAGAGCCAGCAAGAATTTTTGCCATATTAGGGAATTTATCTGTACTCGCTATGTTAAATTGACCAACGGTTGATAATTCTTGAGAATCATAAAAAACACCGGCAGTAACACGCCAGCGGTTTTCAGCAGTAGTACTAAATCTAAGTTCATGCGTAATTCGTGAAGTGCTAGTTTCTTCTTTATAATATTTAGTTGGATCAAGACATTCTTGTTCAGATTCAACTACACCTGCATAATTACAAACATAATAAGCAGAGAATGAACCACCATTAGTATAACCAGTGTAATCAATGGTTGAATTGATATCTCTATCTAAGTAACCACCAGTATAAACAATATCAAGGTTTTCAAGACGACCTTCTAGAGTCCACGTTGTTAGACCAAAATCATCATTATTGTTTTCTGGAATAAAGCGATTAGTTGATGATTCGCCTTCCAAATTAGGATCATAAGCAAACACCCCTTCAGTATCGAGTGATTGTTGCGTATGTTGAACTAAAAGCTCCCAATCATCATTGATGAGGTAAGATAAACCAAAACGTGCGCCCGCATAATCTGCAGTGTTAAAATCGTCTTCAACTAACGCGGCATTTTTCGGCGATATAATAGGAACACTTTCTGGATTAGTTAATGCGCCACCTGAAATGCGACTAATAACTTCAGCACTCCCTCTATAACCGCCTTCCCCAGGAACATTGAGTATATTGTCTATCCAACCACCTTGATGATCATTATAGGTAGCAACACGAATAGCTAATGAATCTGTTAACGACATGTTGATGTAAGCTTCAACAGAGTTACTCATATCACCGCCTGACGTAGAGCCAGTACTCGTATCAAAACCAGCAGAAAAACCATCATGGCTTGGTTTGTTAGTGATTATACGAACTGTGCCTGATTGAGAACTAGCACCAAAAAGCGTTCCTTGAGGACCCGGTAAAACTTCTACACGTTCCACATCACTTGCGTAAACATCTAAATTACGACCTTGCATCGATACAGGCTGTTCATCTAAATAAAAGGCAACTGAAGGTTGTAATGCTTGCACTGATGAAACTGAAATGTTCGTTTGTGTCGTTGCCGCGCCACGAATATATATTTCATTTTGTCCAGGGCCTGTGCCTTGGAAAACAACATTTGGTAAAAATTCTACATATTGATCAAAATTTGAAACGCCGAGTTTTTCTAAACTATCACCTGTTAAAGCAGTAACGGTAACAGGAACATCTTGAATAGACTCTGCTCGTTTTGTTGCTGTAACTTCAATTATTTCAATTTTTGATTTTTCTGGTGTTTTTACTTCTTCAGCATGGAGAGAGCCAGATGCGGCTATAGCTGTTAACACTGCTGCATGCAGTTTTGTTAATTTCATATTATTATCCCTTTATTATAGTGATTCTATTTTTCAATTATGTTTCGAGTTGATATTATTAGAGTTCTAATTAAATTTTTATAAGGGCTATCTTAACAAAATAAGCAATCTTTTTCAAAGACGCATATAATGCTAAACTGCACGGGGAAGTTATATATAATGTATGATTATCTACAGCGTGACCAAAATAAAAATAATATCAATACAAATTAAATCCGAGGAATTAAATTGCCTACTACAGTTCAGAGTCACTTAAATAAGAAAGTATTTATTGGTGCTTCGTCAGTTATCATTGCCCTTTTACTCTATACCGCCTTGCTCCCTAAACAAGCACAAGACTTATTTACACTTATTCAGGCGAGCATTATCGATAACGGCAGTTGGTTTTATGTCCTTACCGTGGCCTTTATTTTCTTTTTTGTTGTTTTTTTAGGTTTCTCTCGCTATGGAGATATTCGTTTAGGGCCTGATCATGCTACTCCTGATTACTCTATAGCTACCTGGCTTTCAATGCTTTTTGCTGCTGGTATGGGCATTGGCTTAATGTTTTTTGGTGTCGCTGAACCATTAATGCATTATTTATCGCCGCCAACAGCCGAAACAGGTTCAGTTGAAGCCGTTCGTGAAGCAATGAAAATGACATTCTTCCATTGGGGACTTCACGCTTGGGCAATTTATGCGGTTGTTGCGTTAGTATTAGCTTACTTTAGTTACCGTCATAATTTACCGCTGACATTACGCTCTGCTTTATATCCCTTAATTGGCGATAGAATTTATCAATGGCCTGGGCATTTAGTGGATATTTTTGCCGTTGTTGGTACCGTGTTCGGCGTTGCTACTTCGCTCGGTTTAGGGGCTTCTCAAGTTAACTCTGGTTTTAGTTATTTATTTAATATTGATATATCGACAACAAACCAAATAATTATTATGTGCGCTATAACTGCATTAGCTGTTATATCTGTAGCAACGGGTTTAGATAAAGGTATAAAGATCCTATCCGAAACCAACATGATTCTGGCCGTAATATTATTATTATTAGTTTTTATTCTAGGCCCAACCGTGTTTTTATTGCAGGCATATTTGCAAAACATGGGCGATTATTTGGCAGATATAGTACACAACACTTTTAATTTATTTGCTTATAAAAAGACAAACTGGATTGGCGGTTGGACTATTTTTTATTGGGGATGGTGGCTTGCTTGGGCGCCATTTGTTGGCTTATTTATTGCTCGAATTTCTCGTGGACGTACCATTAGAGAATTTATTATCGGCGTAATGCTGATACCAACTCTATTTACTTTATTTTGGATGACGATTTTTGGTAATAGCGCTATTGATTTGGTTCATAATCAAGGGGTTGTTGCCTTAGGGGAGATGGTAAGCAAAGATTCGTCCGTTGCATTGTTTGTGTTCCTTGAAAACTTCCCATTAAGCCAAATACTTTCTTTTTTCAGTGTATTAATGATTGTAATATTCTTTGTTACCTCATGCGATTCAGGCGCCATGGTGGTTGATATGCTTTGTTCGCATGGCAAAAACAACACACCTCTTTGGCAACGTATTTATTGGGCTGTGGGTATTGGTGTAGTTGCCAGTATACTTTTACTTGTTGGTGGACTCAATGCACTACAAACAATGACTATTGCTAGCGCATTACCTTTCTCTGTGGTGTTATTATTGGCCATTTTCGGTTTCGTCAAATCATTGAGAATTGAAGCCTTTAAACAGGACAGTCAACTAATTACAGCTATCCCTCATGCAAATAATGAAAATAACGATAGTTGGCAATTACGCTTAAAAAATATTGTCGATTTTCCAAATAAAACCAATGTGAATAAGTTTATTAGCCAAACGGTTAAGCCTGCATTTGATTTAGTCGCTAAAGAGTTACAAACAAACCAAATACAAGTGGAGATTTCGAACGACGATGGACTCACCTTAATTGTTAATCATGGTGAAGAACAAGAATTCATTTATCGAGTGCTGGCTCGCAAGTATGCACAACCTGACTTTATCCATGAAGCTGATGAGGATGAACAAAGCTATTATCGTGCTGAAGTTCACTTAAGCGAAGGTGGGCAAGATTATGATATTATGGGTTGGTCTAAAACCTCAGTGATTAATAACATTATTGATCAATATCATAAACATTTGCACTTTCTACATTTATTACGTTAGCCCTATGAAACGTCAGTTTTGTTAGCAATACTGGCGTTCATTGCATTTAGCTCTAATACTGGCGCAGCATCAATTTCATTAGCATCCATCATTTCAGCAAGTCGCTCAAGTGAAGATAATAATTGTGACTGCTCCCACTGTGCTAGATTAGAAAAATTTTCAATAAAATGTTCTTGAAGTGCTTGTGGGGCATTAAGTAAAAGGGCCTTGCCTTGGTCTGTTAAATACAAACCAACTTTACGTTTGTCTTGTGTATCTCTAACTCTTGAAACAAGGTTTTTATTTTCTAAACGATCAAGAATATTAGTTACCGTTGCTGCACTTAAGTTAACACTTTTAGCGACTTGACTAGAGTTTACCCCTGACATTTTATCAATTTCTAACATAATTAATAATTGTGGGCTGGTTAAACCTGAGGTTTTACTCAAGTGCTTTGAATGTAAATCTATCGCTCTAATCACTTTTCTTAAAGCGATTAATAACTCTTGATGCTTTTCCATGAAAAACTACTTTTACTTAAATTTCCCTTAGTTTAATCAAAATTAAAAGTAGTGCCTAGACAAATTATGAAATAGGCACCTTTATCAAGTAAAAACATAGTTTTTCTATTCATTGCACAAAATATAGCTAACTATGATGGCTAAGTTAACTCTAATAATTAACTTAATTAATATCAGTAAGTTAATTATTATTTGCCATCTGATTATGTTCTAATACTGATGGTTTATATAGTTTTAACAATACACGTCGATCATAAAAACTCATTTTTCGTTCGTTATTGGCGACAACAGGTGACTTTTCCCCAAAAGCAAAAGTTGCTATTTGTTGTTCATCAACACCTTGCGCCATTAATAGTGTTTTTACTGAATTGACTCTGGCTTTTGACAATGCTTGATTATGTACTTCTTCGCCCGTTAAATCTGTATAGCCTGACAAATCAATTTTCATGTTTGGGGAGTTATTTAATATACTTGCTAACGCTGCCACTTGCTCTTGATAATGTGCAGCAATATCACTTGAGCCAGTCGAAAACTGCAAACTCATTAATAGTTTCTCTGCTTGTAACTGCCCTTCTTTTTTTTGTTGGTTTTCAAGTGCAGCTAACTGGTATTGATAAGATTCTTCTAAGTGCTGTAATTTTTCTTGGTATTGTTGTTTAGTCTGCTCACTCGATAATTGATAAGTTTGCTTTTCTTGTAACAGCGTTGCTGTTAACTCTTCGTTGTCATCATTCGCGTTCATTAACTTCGCAATTAAAGAGCCGCCTAAACCTGCGATAATGACACCTAAAGGCCCTGCGGCAATCCCACCAATTATAGCGCCTGTACCAAAACCAATATTTTCATTGTTCGTTTTTGATTGCTGCTTTTCGGCTAACGTTAACTTTTTATCAATGTCATTTTCAAACGCTGAAACTGAGGTGCTAGCAATTGTAGTCGCAAGTATTGTAGCAAGTAATATTTTTGTATAATGATTTGCTGAATTAGCTTGTACGCTTTTTGTTTGCTGCTCTTTTAACATAGTAGGTTGCATGTTTGTCATAATATTTTCCTTTTTCATATTGGCTATAGTTGAGTAAACGTTTATGTGTTGTTTGTTGACGTAAGCTATTAAAGCTTAATAAAAAGGCCGTAATATGTAGTAATAAAGGCAAATCGGTGAGCAATTGTGGCAACAATATGGCAATTTCAAAAATAAGGCGCGAAAATAGTAAAAGTTAGATATAGTCGAAGACCACGGTATTGTTTCAATGTTTTTCACCATTCAATACGTTGTTTTCTGTAACATTATGATAAAGACTATTAACTCATTACCTTTATCAAAAATTATTAAAGTATTTATAAATGACCAAACGAATTGCTATTGTTGAAGATGAAGCCGCTATACGTGAAAATTATGCTGATGTATTGCGTACCCAAGGTTATCAAGTGCAAACTTATGCCTGTCGAGAAACAGCAACACAAGCTTTCAATTTACGTTTACCTAATTTAGTTATTTTAGATATTGGTTTGAATCAAGAATATGAGGGTGGATTTGTTTTATGCCAGCAATTACGCGCCAAATCAGCGAGTTTACCCATCATTTTCTTAACCGCTCGCGATAATGATTTTGATACGGTGTCCGGACTTCGTATTGGTGCAGATGATTATTTAACAAAAGATATTAGCTTACCGCATTTAACTGCGCGTATATCAGCTCTATTTCGTCGCCAAGAAGCCTTTAAACAACCTATTAACAATGATCATATTACCCAAACAGGATCCTTAACTATTGATAGCCAACGTATGACCATTACTTGGCAAAATAAATCAATTGATTTAACGATTACTGAGTTTTGGTTAGTACATGCACTAGCCAAGCACCCTGGTCATGTTAAAAACCGTACTCAATTAATGACCGATTCAAAAATTTACGTTGATGACAGCACCATAACATCACATATTAAACGTATACGTAAAAAGTTTATTAAAACCGATGAACATTTTGACTGCATTGAAACCGTTTATGGTATGGGGTATCGCTGGTTAAGTGAAATCAATAACACTGACGCGTATGCCCAATAATAAGTTTTTTCAACTACGCATAGGTTTAAGAGCAAAAGTATTATTACTTTCTAGCTTTCTTTTTGTCATTCCTTGGTTTGGCTATCAATATGTATGGGAAATGGAAAAGTATTTACGCTTTGGGCAAGAGCAAACACTAGTAGGCACTGCTAGAGCATTAGCGACAGCATTACATGAACGTGAAAATTTATTTAACAACCAAGCCAGTTTTTTACCTAGCGTAGAACAAGGTAAAGATTTATACGGCTATCAGTTCACTGAAGCGATCCAACTGGACGGCTTATCTAATGATTGGACAAATTTTTCACAAAGAGCCCATTTTTACAATCAACAACAACAGCTATTTGCAAATGAAGCCTTAAGCTTGAACTTTAAGGCAAGTGTCGGAAAATATGACAAATATTTATATCTATTTTTTCAAGTCGTTGATAATAAAGTCACCTTCCGTGGTAAAAATAACCGTAGTATCACTAACAATGATCATTTAGCCCTATCATTTAGCGACACTAACAATGAGTTAAATCGTTTTATTATCAGTAATAAACAAGCCGGTTGGATATCAGCCTTTAGCATTACTGATGATCTTGATGATATCCCTAAGCCAGCGCCGCAGATCCAAGGGCACTGGTTACTAACACCTCAAGGTTATAATATTGAATTACGTGTTCCGTTAAAAACGCTAGGTGATAAAATTGCCTTTGCTTTTTTTGATGTTGATCGCCCTCTAGGAGATGCTATTTCCGCTATTGGCTCTGCTGATCCAAGCAAGCTCAATAGTTTGGGTACCATATTAGTTCCTTCGCCTGAAATTGAACGTATTGTAAAAGGTATGCGCTATACTAATTCGAGTATCTGGGTTGTTGACCAACATCATAGAGTACTCGCCAGTGCAGGCTCGTTAAAGTCGGCTAGTGGTGTTTGGCACACGAAAGAAAATCCCCTAGATGAGCAAGAAGAAAATAGTTTATGGTATCAATTTAAACAACAAGTATTACTGCCCTTATATTATAAAGTACTCACAAAACCCCCAGCAGATTTCATTGACAAAATTTACGATGAAGGTCACTTAAGTGGCGAGCATATTGTTAATGCACTATCAGGCAAAGCTAAATCTCAGTGGCGATTAACAACAGACAAACAAGCATTAGTTTTATCTGCCGCCTACCCTATTTTTATTAACGAAAAAGTGCAAGGTGCGGTGATTGTAGAAGAAACAACTAATGGTATACGTACTTTAAGAAACAGGGCTTTAGAAAAGCTGTTTACTGTAATTTTAGCCATAATGACCTTAGGGGCATTAACCTTTATTATTTTTGCTACACGCATTTCATCACGTATTCGACACTTATCTAACCAAGCCGAACACGCCATTGATCCCCAAGGACGTATTATCGGCAAAATATCGCCATCTAATAGTCATGATGAAATTGGTGATTTGTCACGTAGTTTTACCACTGCCGTTAATCGACTTAGCGAATATAATCACTACTTAGAAAGCATGTCTTCACGTTTATCTCATGAATTAAGAACGCCTATTGCAGTGGTAAAAACATCTTTAGAAAATCTTGCTATACAGGAAAAGCAAAAATTATTAACTGATAACACAACAGGCAAGTCTATCGAGAGTAATCCCTATATTGAACGAGCGCAAACAGGCATTAATACATTAAACTTAATTTTAACAAACATGAGCGAAGCAACTCGGCTTGAGCAAATGTTATCTAGCACAGAAAAAATTGATTTTGACTTAAATACCGTTGTTTCTGGCTGTATTGCTGGTTATCGACAAGTATATAAAGAGCATACTTTTATATTAAACACTGACCTTGCTAAGTTAACGTTTAAAGGCTCACCAGAGCATATTGTGCAATTACTAGATAAAGTAGTCAGTAACGCTGTAGAGTTTAGTGAAGATAACATTGTAACTTTTGACTTAAAACAACATGACGAACAGGTGACATTATTAATTCATAACAATGGTATTCTATTACCTAAACTGTTAAATGAAAGCTTATTTGATTCGATGGTTTCCTTACGCGAACATTATTCAGCTAATAAAAAAATCCCCGAACAGCCTCATCTTGGTTTAGGGTTATACATTGCTCGATTAATCTGTCAATTTCACCAAGGTAAAATTAGTGCATATAACCATCACTCACCTGACGGTGTAACGATAGAAATTAGCTTACCATTAAAGCTTATTCGCTAAGTTGAATGGCTAAAGCTAGGTCACTAAAGTTAAGTTTTAATATTAGCTTCCTAACTTTAGCGCTAAAGTTAGGAAGCTAAAGTTAGCAACTTGTGCAAATTAATTTGTTAAACTGAAAGTATCATCCTATTAAAAATAAACCGCATGAGCTTAACCAATAAGTTTTTTTCTTTGCTTGGCTTTCCTGAGCCGATTTCTTTAAAGCGCTTCAATAGTAAAAATTCATTACCCGAAAACGTCGTTTTATTAAGTATAAGTAAGCAAATTAATTCGAATATTGAACAAGCCTTACTTCAACTACCAACTAATATAATTAAAAGTGCTTCTGATTTAACCGAAAAATCTATTGCAGCACTTATTATTGATGCAACCAATTATATTGATGAAAGCAGCTACCAACAATTATATTTAACTGTTAAAAATACTCTTAGGCACCTAGATAGCAATGCAAAAATATTAATTATTGCTCATGCACAATCACCCAATAAAAATGTAGATGAAAATACCTTTAGTCAGTCATTAATAGGTTTTAGTAAAAGTTTAGCTAAAGAAGTTGGCAGAAAAGCTAGTACTACTAATATTATTTTTATTGCTGATGAAGCCCATGATAGTCACTTAGCATTATCAAACCCTATAAACTTTTTTTTATCGAGCAAGTCATCCTTCATTAGCGGCCAAACATTAACCATAAATGCTGTAAATAATTTGATAAATCCTCCCTCAAAGACGAAAAAAATAGCGGTAGTCACAGGTGCAGGGCAAGGAATAGGCTCCGCTATAGCTTCAAGATTATTTGATGAGGGATATTTTGTAATAGGCATCGATATAGAACCAATGAAAATACAACTCACCAAT
Source organism: Colwellia sp. 20A7 (assembly GCF_009832865.1). Taxonomy (NCBI): domain Bacteria; kingdom Pseudomonadati; phylum Pseudomonadota; class Gammaproteobacteria; order Alteromonadales; family Colwelliaceae; genus Colwellia; species Colwellia sp. 20A7. The sequence goes on from NZ_CP047130.1 coordinate 2,882,383, forward strand.
GTGATGAAAACATTACAAGGTGAAAGTGTCATTTTAGATGTATCAGCAAATGATGCCGGAAGTAAACTAGTTACCTTGGCTAAACAGCACGGTGGTTTTGATCTAATAGTACATAATGCGGGTATAACCCGAGATAAAACATTAGCTAAAATGCCCGAAAACCTCTGGCAACAAACCCTTAATATAAACTTACTTTCAGTTATGCGTATTAATAAAGCATTATTAATGGAGCAGTCCATTAACCAAGGTGGACGTATCATCTGCTTGTCTTCTATGAATGGTATCGCTGGCCAAGGCGGACAAACTAATTACGCCTGCTCTAAAGCTGCCATTATTGGTTATGTTAAAAGTATGAATACCAAGTTAGCCCGTGAGAAAATTACTATCAATGCCATAGCTCCAGGCTTTATTGAAACACAAATGACTAAAAAAATGCCTTTTTTTACCCGTGAAATGGGAAGAAGAATGAATGCCTTAGGACAAGGAGGTTTACCTATTGATGTTGCAGAAGCCGTTACTTTTTTAGGTGATGAGCTTAGTTTTGCTATTTCTGGGCAAACTCTTCGGGTATGTGGATTAAATATAATAGGAACATAATGTACTATTATTGAAATTTTACGCGTGGCTTCAGATAGATTTAAATTTATAGCTTGATATTTACAAATGGCCAAATAGTACTGTTATTTGCTTTTTACCATGCTTGTAATACCATTAATGTTGTAAAGTTATGTAAAGTTATGTAAATTTCACTAAATCAGTTATTATATGGTGAACTTATTACGAGCAATACACTCTATCTGCAAGTACAATAATAACCAGGTTAACTTAACTGCTTAAAATGTGAGTAATCTAGCTAAGGGTCAATATTGCCCTAAATTTAATGTTCTGATAGTGGTAATTTATAAAAGGTAAACAAATGACAAACAATAATTCTCTATATTTTCAATTTAAACAAAATATACCGCTATGGTGTGTTCTACTATTTTCATTCACGTTAATGAGTTGTGGTGGTAGTTCTAGTTCTAAAACAGGCTATGTGCAGTTATATAACTTATCGCCAAACGCTCCTGGAATATATTTAACAATAGATAAATATGATGATGATGATTATGTTGAACAAACATATTCTGCAATATCATTTACGAACACGAGTAGTCGCTTTTCTTATGAGCCTGACACTTATGATATTGAGTTAGCTTGGCAAAACGAGTTTGGAAATCAAAGCGATTTAGAAATTGTTTATGAAGACCAACTAAAAATCAGTAATGAAAGCGTTGAATTTATTGTTATCTCAGAAGACATTAAAGCACCACAAGTTTTAGTTTATGAACTTCCTGTTCGAGACGATGATGAGCTAAATGATGATAGCGATGATGACCTTTTCAATATTAAAGTGCTCAACATGCATAATTGGTCAGCTGGTTTAGATTTCTATTATTCAGAAGCTGATGAAACATTCAATGAAGCTCAACTACTAAATAAAACTAGTTACACTGAATTGTCTGAAAACCAAAAATTAGATCAGGATAGCTATATTTTCTACATTACGTCAGCAGGTGAAAGTGACGTTTTATTTACTTCAGAAGATATCTCATTTCCTTACGCATCTGAATATATCATCGTAATTAGAGCAAATACGGGTGTTGGTTCATCGCCATTCCTTATCGATGTTGTATCTACTTCTACTACACAAGAATTTACAGATTCTGGTGCTGAAGCTAGCTACCGTGTATACAATGGTATTGTAGAAAATGAATTACTACCTGGCTATGAAAAAAATATCGATTTTCACATCAATTCAATTGATGAGACACCAGAAGTTGCTTCACTTGGTTATGGCGAATTTAGTCCATCAACTATTATTGAATCAGGTGATTACAGTATGAATGTCGTTTCATCTGAGAATCAAACTAAGATCATCAGTAACCACCTATTACCACTAAATGAAAATACTGACAAAACTATCTTCCTTTACTTGTTAGAAGAAGCTGTAGATGAAGATGGGGATGGTGATATCGATGAAAATGGTGATGGTTATATTGATGAATTAGAAATCACACTGAATTCACTTGTTGTGACTAATAGTACTTCTGAAAATATTTATAGTCATGCAATGACAGTAATTAACTTAATTGACCAAGATGAAATCATTGACGATTTTTCTAGTGTTAAAGTTTATTTTGTTTTAAATGATGAAATAATTGAAACAGCATCACAAAGTTTAACGACTATTTTTGCAGTACCAACTACCGCTCAACTACTTAACAATACATACTCTATTTATGCTATTGGTAGCCTTGATAGTAGTAACATAGTGCTAGCATCAACTCAGTTAACACTTGATGAAGATAGTACAAACCAATTTATTATTTTAGAGAAAGATGCTGATAGTGCAACTGGATATAAAATGACCTTTACTAATCAAAGTAATAATTAATATTATTCGATAAGTAACTGAAGATAAAAATTAAAAAGCCTACTTAAAATAATTAAGTAGGCTTTTTTTGTGCTAAAAAATCAATAATGGTAAACTAATAACAGGGTCTATTGGCTCGTGCTTAAACGCTAGACTGGATTATCGATATCCACAAAAACAACATCGATATTTTTCTCTTTTGCTAAGTATTCACCTAAAGCTTTAACGCCGTAACGCTCAGTTGCATGATGACCTGCAGCAAAAAAATGTATATCCATTTCATGAGCAATATGTGTAGTCTTTTCTGAAGCTTCACCAGAAATAAAGGCGTCAATGCCCTGCTCTGCTGCTAACTCAATATAATCTTGTCCACCGCCAGTACACCAAGCAACCGTTTTAATTGGCTTATTTGATGGAGGCGCAATATGTAAGCAAGTTCGATTAAGTTTTTCACTAATTTTTTGAGCGAATACATCACTTGAAGATTCTTCAGTTAACTCACCTTGTATAGCGACGCTTAACTTATTACCTAACTCAAGTGGTCCAGTGATATCAATGTTTAACAGTTTTGCTAATTGTGCGTTATTACCTAACGTTGGATGAATATCTAACGGTAAATGGTAGGCGAATAAACTAATGTCGTTATCAAGTAACGCTTTAATACGCTTATGCTTCATACCTCGAATAACATAAGACTCATTCTTCCAAAAATATCCATGATGAACGAGTATTGCATCAGCCTTCTCATCGATAGCTTTATTAATTAATGCTTGCGACGCTGTTACACCCGTAACTATTTTAGTTATTTCTTCTTTGCCTTGTATTTGCAGCCCATTAGGAGCGTAATCCTTTATTATTGCGGGCGTTAATAACTTATCTAAATATTGCTCTAACTCATTTCTATTCATTATTTTTAATCTTTTATAAAACGTACTAAGAATAAAAATATGATACTAGATCATCAGGCATTTATCATGCGTTAACATTAGATCTAACCACTGTACATGATAATTAATTAGGTAAAAATGATATGTAAATTTGGGATAAGCTACTATTTAGCTCCGTAATTATAATGAATAGCTGTAGTGATCACACGATCAAAACCACCTTCTTTGTCTTGTATTGTATTATTTATATAACTTTGTAGATGATTATTTTTTTGCCGAAATAGAACTGTAAATAAGCACTACAAATAAAATATTAACAGACAAAAAAGCTAACCAATAAAGAATGGCGATGGAAAAGGTGAAAGACATCAGAGAAACTGATAATAATGACATCATAATAGTCAACCAGCCTGAAATTTTAAAATAAAGGCTTAAGCGTGACGTGAGCGCTCTTTTAAAAATAGATTTGAAATGTTTATCCATACTCAATGACAAACATAGCAAGCCAATAATCTGCGTAATAAAGACAATAAGCATTACTTTATCACTCTACTGTAACCAATTTAGCAAACTCTTTTTTATTCAACCAAACCGCTGTTTTCATGAAAGCTAATCCCGTAAAGATGATAAACAATGTAAACGTTAGGTAAGCAGAGTTACCGCTTATGATGGCGTTTTCTAATCTTTGACTGTCTTGAAGTAAATCAATGATCGGTATCAAATAACAGCCTAATGCCGTAATTGATAATTGTTCAATCCAAGCACTTTTAACTGGGCGTATAAAGCTATGAAGTAAACAAGCCAACCAAGTCAATAAAAACACCTGAACTTCTGCTGTTGGTCTTTCTGCTAACATAACAGGTAATAACCTATTACTAAGAAAAAATGCGACTATAGCTAAGGGTAAGCCGCTAATAGCAGCGATATTTAAACGCTCGACAATATCATGTCCAATATGACGATTATTAACTTTTTCTTGACGTTTATTTACCCAGATAATCAAGCCCGTAGCAATCAGTGCGCTAGATAATAAACCGATAAAAAACAATAACCAACGTAAATCTGCTTTAGCAAAATGTCCTTCATGTAAACCAAAAAAAACTCGTCTTACTTCTGTTGCGGTACTGGCTTCTGAGTAACCTGCTAACGGTTCACCACTGTGAGATGAGAAAACTAACCGCGCTGACTGCCTAGAAAGTGTAAAATCTTTTATTCTATCGACAATAATTCGACCATTTTGACTATACGGTGCTTCAAAAGTAATTCGGCGAATTTGATTATCGCCTGGCCAATGTTCTGCTATTTGATGCTGAATAATAGCAAAGTCACTCAAAGGGAGTTGACGAGTAGCACTGGTGTTTACTTTCTCTAAGCCAGGACTTAATACCCGGCTTAATTCTCGCTCACCGCCAACGTAATGGCCTGCACTAAAGGGCATATACATAATGACATAGATCATAATACCGCTAGTACAAATCATAATACAAAACGGAATGGTAACAACACCAGCAATAGCATGAAAATCGGTTAACGTTTTTGAAAGCTTGTTTATGCGTAAAGTAAAGAAGTCTCGAAAAAATCGTCTATGTGTATAAATACCACTAAAAACAGCAACCAACATAAACATGGCAGCGATGCCAGCGATGTACCTGCCACCATAGCCACGAAGTTGTAGGGTGTAATGAAATACTCGAAAAAAGTTACCTCCAGCAGATTCCCGAGGTGTTAATATTTCCCCTTCATTAGGTCCTAAGCTCAAGTTATGCCTTTTTCGTCCCTCACTCCATTGAACAGTCCAATGCTGTGTTCTGTTATCAGGTAGATAAATACGCCATCTATCAGCATCAATGCCTTCTTTATGTAACACGGATAAAGAACGATTAACCATGCCTTTTGTTGATGATACATGTACCAGCTCGGGTTTCATCCATTGCGTTATTTCAGGATTAAAATAACTTAATGTTCCCGTCAAAAAAATAGTAAACAACAACCAACCTATGAGCAAACCAGAGTAGGTATGTAGCCAAATCATAGACTTTCTAAAGTCAGGTTTCATACGTCATCCATCAACCAAAAAGTTATCAATAAAAGGCAAATAGATAACACAATATCTCGCCAAAGAAGCCATGAACTTTTGCGGCTAAAGCTCATAATGATAACAGTAAAATAAACAACATAGCTGAGCATACTTGCTACCATAATTGCGTCATTTCTATCACATGCCTGTAACCAAACTAAAATAGGCACGCATGCAAGACTAAAAGCAGATGAAACAAAATAACCGCCAAAAATGGCGGCTATTGTGCGTAACAAAACATCATATTTATGTTTCATAGTTGAACGAATTAAGTATTAAAAGCTATAAGTAACAGTCAGTTTAGCATTTCGGCTTTCACCTGGTAAACCACCTAAAAACATAGCTTTACTATAATAAGTCTCGTTGGCTAAATTGCGTAAATTAAGTTGAACATCAAAATCTTCGCCAGCGTAACTAATCGCACTATCCCAAACAGTATAAGCTTCAATAATTGCATAGTTAATACCAAATGAAGATGAAGAAATAGAGCGTTCATCTTCATAGGTCATACCTATACTAAATTTTATTGGGCTAGCTAAGCCATCAAACTGATGACTATAGTTGGTCCAAATACTTGCAAACTTCTCAGCAATACCTTTTGTTTGCTCATCAACTACACTTAGTGCATTTCCACCAGGTTCAGTAACAGGCTCTTGGTAAGTCGCATTGAAATTCATTGACCATTGTTCGTTAACTGCAAAGTTTACATCAACTTCAATACCTTGCGTACTGTCTTGCTCGTCGTAATAATATTCTGCTACATCAATATTAAAAGCAGCATCAGCTGGATCATCTTCAAACAACGGGTTTTCATAACGTAGATTAGTACGAGCGGTATCAAACAAGACAATCGAGCCTAATAAATCTTCATCAAGTGCTGTAAAACGCACACCTAAATCCCAAGATACTGACTCAGAATCAGGGCGGTTATCATCCTCGGTTAAACTGCCTAATACACTGTAAGCTGTTCTACCTTTTGAGTGGTTAATGAATGTAGAGAAATACTTAGAAAACTGATAGTTAAGTCCTAGGTTATAAGTAAAGCCATCATCATCAGCATCAAGCTCTGGGTTACCGCTACTAAATTGATTTTGATACGTTTGCTTAACAGAGCTGTAAGCACCACCGATACGAGCGGTTAATTCCTCATTAAAATAAACAACTTCTTGTAAACTCAAACCCCAAGCTGTTGCAGATTTATCGTATTTACTACTTAATGATGGATTATAATCTTCAAAACTTCCCGTAGGCCAGTTAGGATTGCGAATATCTAAAATATAAGGAACTGCATCGCTTCTGGTATCATCAGCATCCCAAATTGAGTGCTGTTGATATTCCATATCACGCTTTTCGTAGTTAGCACTTAATAAGTGCTCACCTCTTAAACTTCCATAATTCCATGTGTTAGACAAATCAGCAAAGTACTGTAATGTTTTCTCGTCAGCGTTTATTTTACGATATTCTTGTCGGCGTGCCGCATAAGGATATAGAACATCATCAAGAACTAAAGGCGCTCTAGGGTCAAGGTTAATGGTGCCATTACGGTCATGGTAAATATAATTATAAGCTGATGTTTGACGAACATAATCTGTAGAATAAGTTCGATATTGTAATTGATGAGTAAGGGTCCAATCATCGGTAATATTAAGGTCTTGACGAAGTTTGATTCTAAACTCTTTACCTTCATTCGGCGTAGAGATAGGTGAAATCAAACCAGTTTCACCTAAATCAAAAGGTTGCCAACCATCAGTAGAGGCTAAAGTACCTGCAAGCTCTTGGCGTTGTGAATCAGTTAGTTGTAAGCCGCCACTGTCAATGTCGCCATTTACCAAGTCAGCAGCAGTAATATTTCCAGGTAATGAATCCACTAAAGTTAAATCAATTAACCGAACCGGATCACCGATAGAATCTATTTGTACCGCATCATCAATATAAGCAGCAGATAAAAGTATTGTATTGTCGTTTGAAAAAGCATGGCTTAATGATGTGTATAACTCTGAACGTTCAGAGCTTAAACCACGATATCCATCTGAAGTTTCATAATTAGCTACTACGCGATAAGCAGTGTCTTCTGTTATGCCAGCAGTCGCATCGAACATAACACCGTAATTTTCCCATTGACCAACAACGGCTCTTATTTGATAAGCTTCTTCTTGTTGTGGTTTCTTTTCAATTAAGTTAATTACGCCACCCGCTGATCCCATACCATAAAGCCCTGTAGCAGGACCTTTTAATACTTCAATACTTTCAATGTTTGTCATTGAACGTGTAGGGTTGTAACTATTGTCTAAATCTGCGCCACCATACATACCATCGTACGCGTAGTTTACACCTAAGCCCCTGATAGCTAAATTATCTCCAACGCCATAATTATTACCATCTTGAGATAAACCACTTACATTTCGTAAACTTTCTTGTAATGTAGCCCCTGCTTGCTCACTAATTAACAGTTTGTCGACTACAACCACAGCTGCAGGTGTTTGCATCAAACTCATATTAGATTTAGTTGCAGTGCCTGACTCCAATATCAATTGATTGTGTCTACCGTAAATTGTTATTTTTTCAACTTTCTTTTCTTCAGAATTAACCGTATTAGTTTCATCGGCGAAAGTTGGAAGAGAAACAGTTACCAAGATACTGGCTACTGCAGCAGCAATAGGCCATGTTTTTTTCAATTTAAAGTTCATTATGTATTGTCTTTAGAGTTAGGTAGTAATTTTGAGCGAATGATAATGATTTGCATTAGTTATTGCAATATATTTAATGATACATTTGAAACTTTTTCACTAAATGTTAAGTGAATATGAGTTTTGAGCACGATCTGAATGATTTTCGAACAAACGACGAGCTAACTATGAGCAAGTTACGAACAAGCGAATTAATTACTATGGAAGGAAATTCAATGGGTTTATTTTATACCTATAATAAAATAAATTCAGATAAGAGAAGGTTGACTTAGTAGCTGTAATTTCATACTTTGATAATTACAGCATAGCTTAGATTAAATTAAATTAAATATTAGGAGTCATTATCTATTTAATTTTTATTTATGATGCATGTTTTTATTATTTTCAGAACTAACATTCATTGTAGGAATTTTAACAGGATTAAATTTAGCTCTTATTTGCCATTTGGGTTTTATTGGTGTTAAAGGTAATACCCTCTTCTTCGCTACAATGACATATATTGAACCTAAACTAGTTAAGTAATTATTTGCAAAACTATGCCAATAATTAGCCATACTATGCTCACTCACTTTCCCCGATAAACTGCTATGTAGGCAACGTTCATCACTTAGAATTTCAAAGCCCATTAACTGCAGCCAGTCCTTTACGCGCATAGGTGAAAAAAAGTGCTCATTCCAAGGCATTGTTTTTCTTCTGTAAGGAATAACACGATTAAGCCCAGCCAAAGACAATGGATTAAAACCGGTAATAACAATATAACCATTAGGAATCAGCGCTCTATTAGCTTCGCGAATGACATGATGAGGATCAAGAGAGAATTCTAATACATGACTAAGCAAACAAACATCTACGCTATGTTCTAGTAAAGGTAAATCATCTAACTCACAGACAATATCTGTATTGTAATTATGTTGTGTACCGGAACAAGGATTAGGGCTACAACTGATCTGATTTTTTATTGGGCTTTGTTCACATGATATTTCATGACTCAAAGCACCTATTTTTAGTAAATGATAACCAAAAAACTTTTGCCACCATGGCTCTAAAGTTTTTTCAATAGCCGATAAAATTATGTCGCCATTAGGTAAGTCTTGCCAAGATTTAGGATAATGGGGTTGTCGAAATGCTAAAGCAGGTTTCATAAATACAAGTTATTTCATTGGTATTACTGTTAATCTCAGTATAATTAACTCTGATTCTTAAGCAAGTTGGAAATTACAAATGAGCACAATTAAAACAAATAATGCAGACATTATCGTTGAGGCTTTGCCTGCATTTTCTGATAATTATATCTGGGCTATCACTAACGAGACTAAAGCTGCATTAGTTGATCCGGGCGATGCTGATGTTTGCATTAATTTTTTAGAAAAGAACAAACTCATTCTTAATACAATTTTAATCACTCATCACCATGCAGATCATACCGGTGGTATAAAAAAATTAGTCGCTTATTGTCAACAGCAACAATGGTCTCTCACCATTTATGGTCCGGCAAAAGAAAATATACCTCACTGTGATGTTAAACTAACAGAGAATGACATTGTTAATTTACCTGATCTTGAAGTGAGCTTTACTGTTATAGACTTACCAGGGCACACTAATGGGCACATTGCTTATTTCACCAAAAATCATATAACACCTGTTCTTTTCTGTGGTGATACTTTATTTTCTGGCGGTTGTGGTCGACTTTTTGAAGGTACCCCTAAACAAATGCTAACGTCATTAACTAAATTGGCAAATTTACCGGAAGATACCAAAGTATATTGTGCGCATGAATATACACAAGCTAACCTAAAGTTTGCATTAACAGTAGATCCCACCAATGAAAATTTACTAAGCTATAGTCATCAAGTTAATGAATTACGTGATAATAAACAAAGTACAATTCCAACCACGATTAAAATTGAAAAACAAATCAATCCCTTTTTAAGAAGTCACGAGCAAACAATACAAGCCAATGCCATGATTTTTGATAGTAATACATTGGCGAATAGTTTAGATGCTTTCACTACAATTAGACGCTGGAAAGACCAATTTTAACGTGTTAATCTAAAAGCTTACTGCGCTGTAAAGTGCTATTTAATATTCTTTTCCCTTACAAATTATCACTGGTTATTCATGAAATATTTTTTATTCCCTGCATTCATTTTTCTTAGTGGCTGCCAAAGTACGTTATTGTCACAAGATAATAAAGATATAGAAAACAGCACTAACCAAGCAGAATATATTGCTTCTACTACTGAAATAAACCAAGCGCTACTCTTCGATGAAAACATCGATGTTATTCACCCTGTAGACGATGTCGACTTTTCATTATCTGCAGAAGATCCCCAACAACAAGATAATGTTTGGCATCGAATTAGACAACAATTTACCTTTGATGTGCCTGAAAACGACCGTGTAATAGAACAACGTAATTGGTACGTTAAGCACCCTAGTTACCTAACAAGAATAGGTAAGCGTGCTGAACCATTTTTATACTATATTGTTGAAGAATTAGAAAAAAACAATGTTCCTGTCGAACTTGCTTTATTACCTATCGTTGAAAGTGCATTTGACCCTTTCGCCTACTCTCATGGTAGGGCATCTGGGATGTGGCAATTTATTCCTGGTACAGGAACACGTTTTGGTATGAAGCAAAACTGGTGGTATGACGGTCGCCGTGATGTTATTGCATCAACTGAAGGTGCTATAGCGTACATGAAGTATTTACATAAATTCTTCGATGGTGATTGGCTACTTGCCTTAGCTGCTTATAACTCCGGTGAAGGCCGAGTTCAACGTGCAGTAAGAAAAAATAAAAGAATGGGGAAGAAAACGGACTTTTGGTCATTAGATTTACCTAAAGAGACTAAAGCCTATGTACCTAAACTATTAGCGCTTGCTGATATCATTAAACGTCCTGAACAATTCAATCTAAGCCTTTATAAAATATCTAATGAAGAAGTGATTAGCCAAGTAGACATAGAGTCACAACTTGATTTAGCTAAAGCAGCTAGCTTAGCAGGTTTATCATTAACTGAATTACAACGTTTAAATCCTGGTTTTAATCGTTGGTCAACAGATCCTGAAGGCCCTCACCGTTTAGTTTTACCTAAACATAAAGTTGATAGTTTTGAAAGTAACTTGGCAAAACTAGAAAAAAGTGAACGATTAGCTTGGCAACGTTATAAGATAAAATCAGGTGATAACTTAGGAAATATTGCTAAAAAATTCCATACTAACATCGACTTGATTCGCCAAGTAAATAGCATTAAAGGTAACCAAATAAGAGCAGGAAAACACTTATTAATTCCAGTTGCAGCTAAATCACTTGATAGTTATATATTATCTCAAGATCAACGTATTGCTTCAAAACAGGCTAAACCACAACAAGGTTTGAAAAAAACCCATATTGTTGTCGCTGGTGATAACCTTTGGGATATTGGGCGTCGTTATAAAGTAAACAGCAGTAGTATTGCCAAATGGAATGGTATTGCACCACGTGACACCTTAAAATTAGGTCAAAAGTTAGTGATTTGGCAAAAAACACAAGCATCTGATAAACGTGATGAAGTAACAAGAATTAATGCGAGTGTAGAACAAGCAATTATGCGTAATATCACTTATAAAGTTCGTAGTGGCGATTCTTTTGCACGAATCGCAAATAAGTTTAATGTCCGTATCAGTGATATTGAACGTTGGAACAGTTTGAGCAGAAATAAATATTTACAACCAGGGCAAAAACTAAAACTGTCGATTGACGTAACCAATAACATTTAAAATATCAAACAAGACTATCTAAAGGATACTTATTCGTTTGCTTTTACATTGAATAAATTAAACACGAATAAGTACCTTCTAAGATTATAACCTACCGTTTGTTATAATCGTTGACTATCAAAATCAATAAAAAACTCTTGTTGTTCAACTTTATCGGCAACAAGTACTTCTACCGTAAACCATAATCGCCAAGTCATTATATCTTCGCTGCAATTAGCAAGTAAGCTTTCAGCAATCATGCCATTGTTTTGATCTTCTTTAAAAAAGACCGGTATTTTCCCCATAAACATACTTTTACCTTCAAGGTAACTTGATATGCTCTGTATTTGAGATTTTTTATCTAAGCCATCGAAATGTAATTGAATGTAGAAAGGCAACTCTGTTTTAATCTTCCCTTCTTGTGCCGTTTGTGAAAATTGAATATCAAAATGACCATAATCAACGTTTACATTACACTGGCTTTGACTGACTAAACAAACAAATGAAGATGGTTGTAACTTGATATCATTACTAGAGACTGGTGTTACCGGTTTACAAGCTAATAGCGTAAACATAAGAACTAAAACAACAAAAATTCTGATCATTATAACTTTCTAAGTTCAAGTAAATAGCGATGACTTACTTAACTCCCTTAAACTAAATAAATTTAATAAACTAATTATGCAACTATATAAATTACATAAACATCTGTTGAAAAATCATCAACAGGGCTACTACTGCTAGGGTAACAAAAACATGATAGGTATACCTGTTCAAGCTAAGTTCAAGCTAAGTTCAAGCTAAGTTCAACAACGATTAATAACTCTACCTCAAACCATCCTATAAGAGCATAGCAAGTAAGATTTAATTTCAACAATTAGAGCTTTTATTCAAAAAAAGATAAAATTTACAAAAATAAAAACCTGTAAATGCATTTTTTAATGCATCATTTTTTTCTACATTATCAAAAGAAATACTAATTATATTGATAACAATGATTACAACAGCTTACTATTTTATTGTATGGTATTAAGCTATAACAAATATCTTTATAAACACTTTATTCTATATTTTCATAATTACCACAACACACTATCACATCAAAAAAACACATTTACTTATTTTTTTCAGTCAGTTAATTAACAACTAATTATTTTATCCAGAAAAATGTTTTTTATTTTTTGGCTAACTCTATTTATGTTTTCACTCTTTTGAACTATTAATATAACAACTCAACGATTAAGCAATACGCTCAAATATTATTGTTTAATAGAGTTAATAGTCCTGTAACTTGATCTAAGTCAAATTTAAACGAATCCAACAGTTGATTTATAACACCACCAAGAGGTAAAATTGCTTTGCATATAGACCATTTAGCTCGATTTTTTTGACATATATCAACGCCATTTGACATGCAAATATAAATAGTACAAATATAGTTCGTTTTTATGACTAAATTTTAATGATAACTAAGTCGTAAAAGCTATTTCTTAATAATAACACTGCGGAATACAAAACATGACTCAAAGTAATACGTCAGCAGTAGACTACAATTTCGATGTTGTACGTCAGTTTACTGTAATGACCGTAATCTGGGGGATCGTAGGTACAATGATAGGTGTACTCATTGCGGCACAATTAATTTGGCCTGCACTAAACTTCGATACTCCTTGGTTAACCTACTCTCGTCTTCGTCCACTACATACTAATGCGGTAATTTTTGCTTTTGGTACGAGTGCCTTATTTGCCACATCTTATTATGTTGTGCAACGAACTTGTCAAACACGGCTATTTGGTGGCAAGAAATTAGCAGCTTTCACGTTTTGGGGATGGCAAGCAGTTATTGTTGCAGCAATCATCTCATTACCTTTAGGTTATACATCAACCAAAGAATATGCTGAGTTAGAGTGGCCAATTGATATTTTAATTACGGTTGTTTGGATTGCGTATGCCACGGTATTTTTCGGAACCTTATTTATACGTAAAGTATCGCATATCTACGTAGCTAACTGGTTCTTTGGTGGTTTTATAGCGACTATTGCTGTTTTGCATATAGGTAACTCAATGGTTATTCCTATTTCTGCAATGAAATCATATTCAATCTACCCTGGCGCTATAGATGCGATGATGCAGTGGTGGTATGGACACAATGCCGTAGGCTTTTTATTAACCGCTGGTTTCTTAGGTATCATGTATTATTTTGTACCAAAACAAGCTGAGCGTCCTATTTATTCTTACCGTTTATCTATCGTTCATTTTTGGGCCTTAATTTCGTTATATATCTGGGTTGGCCCACATCATTTACATTACACAGCTCTACCTGACTGGGTTCAATCAGTTGGTATGGTTATGTCTATTGTGTTATTTCTTCCTTCTTGGGGTGGTATGATCAACGGTATCATGACACTTTCAGGTGCGTGGCATAAACTTCGTCATGATCCTATTTTACGCTTCTTAATTGTTTCTCTTTCTTTCTATGGTATGTCTACCTTTGAAGGACCGATGATGGCTATCAAATCAGTAAATGCATTATCTCATTATACTGACTGGACTGTTGGCCACGTGCACTCTGGTGCTCTAGGTTGGGTTGCTATGGTTACAATTGGTGCTATGTACCATTTAATTCCAGTATTATTTAACCAAGGCCGCATGTATAGCATTCGACTTATTAACGTACATTTCTGGTTACATACTTCAGGTGTTGTACTTTACATTGTAGCAATGTGGATCTCAGGTGTTATGCAAGGTTTAATGTGGAGAGCTGTGAATACTGACGGTACATTAACTTACAGTTTCGTAGAAAGCTTAACTGCATCGTATCCGTTCTATTTTATACGCTTCTTAGGTGGCGTTCTCGTTGTAGCTGGTTTTATTTTAATGGCTTATAACATGTTTAAAACAATTTACGCTAAAGATAATAGTCTTCAGCCTGTAGATGAAGCTTAGGAGAGCCCACATGAAAAATTTACATGAAAAAGTTGAAAAAAATGTTGGCTTGTTTTTTCTTTTTACAATTATGGCTATAAGTGTTGGTGGTTTAGTTGAAATTACACCATTGTTTTTTCAAAAAGAATTATCAACACCTGTTGATAATTTAAAACCATACACAGCCTTACAAATGGAAGGACGTGATATTTATATCCGTGAAGGCTGTAGTAACTGTCACAGCCAAATGATTCGTCCATTTCGTGCTGAAACTGAACGTTACGGTCACTATAGTGTTGCTGGCGAACACGTTTGGGAACACCCATTTTTATGGGGTTCAAAACGTACAGGTCCAGATTTAGCGCGTGTTGGTGGTCGTTATAGTGATGCCTGGCATATTGCTCATTTAACAGATCCGCGTTCAGTAGTACCTGAGTCAAACATGCCTGCTTATAGCTGGTTAAACATCAATACACTTGATGGTGAGTTGACGGGCAAAAAACTTGCTACATTTAATATCTTAACCAAGAACCGTACTCATAAAGATGAAAATGGTGAGTTTATTCCCCTTTATACACAAGCTGAAATTGATGGTGCTAAAGCAGCTGTTGAAGGCAAAACTGAAATGAGTGCCTTGATTGCTTATTTGCAATCACTTGGCCATGCATTGAAGTAGGTACTGTACCCGAGGATAAATTATGGATTACGGAACACTTAGAGGGTTTTTTGCCCTTCTTATATTGGCGTTATTTACCATCATAATTATATGGTCTTATTCAAAAAAACGTAGAGGATCATTTGATGATATTGCTAACTCTATTTTTGAAGAAGACAATAAAACTACAGATGATATAAAGCTCCATCACGATAAAGATAGCAAACAGGAGACGAATAATAATGTCTAGCTTCTGGAATATATGGATTTGGGTTCTTACCCTTAGCACGCTAGTAGGTTTGATCTTACTACTACGTATGTGCTTAAAAAACTTTGCAGGTGTTAAAGAAGGCGAATCAATGGGTCATAGTTTTGACGGCATTGAAGAGTTAAATAACCCTTTACCTAAATGGTGGAGTACATTTTTCTTACTTACTATTATTTGGGCATTTGGTTATATTGCACTTTATGGTTTAGGTAGCTGGACTGGCTTATTAAGCTGGAAGAGTTCTAACCAAGGCATTTTAAATCTTGCTGAATCAAAAGCTAAAACACTAGAAAATTTAGCTGAAGGTTCAGGTGTTTTAGTTCAATATGACCGTGAAATGGCACATGCTGACGAAAAATATGGTCCAATTTTTGATGCTTATGCTGCTCGTACTATTGAAGACTTATCAGCCGATAGTGAAGCATTAAAAGTAGGCCAACGCTTATTTATTCAAAATTGTGCTCAATGTCATGGATCTGATGCTCATGGTACTACTGGTTTCCCTAACCTCGCTGATAAAGATTGGTTATATGGTGGCACACCTGACAAAATCAAAGAAACTATCATGTATGGCCGTAAAGCCGTAGGCATGGCAGCTTGGTCAGACGTGCTTGGTGGTGAATCTGGTGTTAAAGAAGTAGCCGCTTACGTTATTAGTTTAAGTGGTCGTTCGGTTAACCCTGATCTTGCGAAAGCAGGTAAAGCAAAGTTTGCACTTTGTGCCAGTTGTCATGGTCCTGAGGGACAAGGTAGTTTAGCACTTGGATTACCAATGGGTGCGCCAAACTTATCTGATAATATTTGGTTATACGGTGGCTCTCAGCGTGCAATTGAAGAATCAATTCGTAATGGCCGTGCGGGTGTAATGCCGCCTTGGAAAGATATTCTAGGTGAAGAAAAAGTACACGTAATAAGTGCTTATATTTACTCTCTTTCACAAGATTAAACGTTAAGATAACCTTGATTTTTACAAAGTTTTGTAACAATCAATGTGAAAGATAAAACCCTAGATAACACATTGTTATCTAGGGTTTTTTATTATCAAAATCGAATAAAGAAAACTAGCTCAACTGCTTAAAAAACGTTATAATGTGCGTCAAGTTTATCCACCTGAATATATTACATATTATGAAAAAATCTTGGTATAGTGAGCCTTGGGCTTGGTTAGTTTTCTTTCTTCCTTTTACTGCAGTTGTCGCAGGAATTTCAACGTATATTATTGCTAATACTAATGCAGATACTTTAGTTGTCGGTGATTATTATAAAAAAGGCAAAGCAATAAACTTAGAAGTTGATAAGGTAAAAACAGCACAGAAGTTAGGTATGCGCTTTTCTTTACAATTAAAAGATCATCAATTACTGATAAAGCCTACTGGTATTGATAAAATATTCCCTTTACTTCACGTAAACTTCTTTCACCCAACTCTTGAAGATCAAGATTTTTATTTAGCCTTAACACCTGATGGTAATGGTAATTTCAGACATCACTTTGATAGAGAAATCAGCGGTAAATGGAAAGTCACCCTAAGCTCTTTTGAGGGTAACTGGAAAATACAAGATACCATTTTTTTACCGCAGAGTGAGTTTATCGACTTTATACCTGATCCGATAAAGGCCCAATAAGATTTAAATAAATAGTTATTTCATTTAATTAATACTACAACTATTAACCTTTAAAGCTTTATTTCATTCAATTTGATAAACATCATACTGGTGAGATAAAGTGATAAGTACATAACTCATGAACCGTCAATGTTTTCACTGTAATGAAGCTATTCCAACTGGCATAAACCTATCCGTTGAAATAAATAACACCCAACAACCTATGTGTTGTATTGGTTGCCAAGCCATAGCCCAAACTATTGTGGATAATGGTTTAACCCAATATTATGCCGTTAGAACTGAGCCTGCACATAAAGGACAACCATTAGTTCCTGAGCAATTACAAAAAAACAAACTCCTTGATGAAGCTGTGTTGCAAAGTGAATTTATCTTTAATACTAGTATTAATCCAAATGCCCCCCAAAGTGGCTCTCAAAATATTAGTTGCAAAGAGGCTATTCTTACGGTTGATGGCATAAGTTGTGCTGCGTGTGCCTGGCTTATTGAAATGCAGTTAGACAAGTTACCTGGGCTAATTAACATAAATGTAAACGCTACTAGCCAACGAGCAACGGTAAAATGGCAAGATAACAAAGTTAAACTGAGTGAAATATTACTCGCTATAGAAAACATTGGTTATCATGCGATGCCCTTTAAGGCTAATGATGTCGAAATAAGTAATAAAAAACAAAATAAAACTTTTATTAAACGCTTAGGTATAAGCGGTATATTGATGATGCAAGTCATGATGGTTGCAATTAGTCTTTATTTCGGTGCTTTTTTCGATATGACTGAAAGCAATATATTATATCTGCGTTGGGTCAGTTTTATTTTAACTACACCTATTATTTTTTATGGGGCTTTCCCTTTTTATAATGGCGCAATAAAAGCGATTAAAGTAAAACGTTTATCAATGGACGTTCCCGTCTCTATTGCTATTATTCTAGCCTTTAGTGCGAGTGCTTGGGCAACTATCACGCAGCAAGGCGAAGTGTATTTTGAATCTGTTTCCATGTTTACCTTCTTATTACTTATCGGTAAATTTTTAGAATTTAGAGCTCGCTCACGAGCAGCACAAGTTTCCGCTAATTTATTAAAAATGATGCCATTAACCGCGATTAAATTAGTTACTATTACTGACACGAGTATTCAAACTAAGTCAAAAAAAGCAATTAATAATTCGGAAGTATTAATTGCCGCTAAACAACTTGTTAAAGGTGATTTCGTTATCATAAAACCAGGTGAAGTTGTGCCTGCTGATGGCATAATTATTTCTGGTACTAGCCAACTAAATGAAGCAATGCTTTCGGGCGAACAACTCCCTATTAGTAAAACTGTTAACGACAAAGTTTTCGCAGGAACTATTAATGGCGACGGTAATATTAGCATTGAAGTAAAAAACACGTCTAACCATTCCTTTTTGAGTCAATTGATTCGCTTAAGTGAATCATCACAAGCTCACAAGCCTAAAATAGCTCAATTATCGGATAAAATTGCTCAATATTTTGTCGCCCTTATTTTATTAACCTCTATTGCTACAGCTATTTATTGGCAACAACATATGCCTGAACAAGCTTTTTGGATCACGCTTTCTGTTTTAGTTGCAACCTGCCCTTGTGCACTTTCTTTAGCAACGCCAACAGGGTTAACCTGTGCAACTACGCGTTTAAATAAAGCGGGTATAATGATCAAAGGCGGTCATGTAATGGAAACCATGCCAAATGTTAACTGCTTTGCTTTTGATAAGACAGGCACCTTAACCACGGGTGAATTTAGCATTAGTGATATTCGTTTAACTACCGATAATAAAGAATATACAAAAGAGAAATTATTAGCAATTGCCTCTGTATTAGAGGCACATTCTGAACATCCTATAGCCAAACCTTTTACTAAATATAGAGATAACAACTTAATCGCTAAACAAGTTGAAGTACATTCGGGAAAAGGCGTTAGCGGCAGTATTGATGGTGTTGACTATGCTATAGGAAAATATACTTGGTTAACCGAAGCTAAAAATGATCCTGAAAATGAAAAACTAAGCTCAGACATAAAAGTCGCAAACTGTCTTTTAATGGCTAATAAAAAAATCATTGCCGCTTTTTATCTTGTTGATGAAATCCGTGATGATACTTTTTCACTTATTAGTCAGCTTAACCAAAATAATAAAACATTATTATTATCAGGCGATAGTCAAAGTGCTTGTGATGCTATAGCAAAACAAATACCGCTTAACGAAACCTTTGGAGGATTAAGCGCAAAAGATAAAATGAATAAGATTAAAGATGCTGAAGCTAAAGGCTATACCGTTGCCATGACTGGCGATGGCGTTAATGATTCGCCTGTATTTGGTGCAGCTCATATCTCTATTGCAATGGGTTGTGGCGCTGATATCACTAAAAGTGGTGCCGATGTAATATTACTTAATAATAAACTAAATAGCATTAATACCTTAATAACAGTATCACACCGCACTAGACGAATCATTCTTCAAAATTACTTATGGGCTTTTGGCTACAATGCGATTGTATTGCCTTTAGCTGTTATGGGGTATATAACTCCTTATATGGCGGTTATTGGAATGTCGGCGAGTTCTATTTTAGTGATCACTAACTCATTACGTTTACTTAAAAAATAAAATACTCAACCTAATTAATAAACTTAAATAAACTCAACTACACCTTTTAATAATGATTGACTGTTGAGTTAACAGTGAGAAAAACATGAGCATTATCTACATTTTAATTCCTGTCGGTACAATCATAATTGCTATCGGTATTTACTTATTTTTCTGGGCTGTAAAAACAGAGCAATTCGATGACTTAGAAAAACATGGAATGAGTATTCTTTTTGATGAAGACATCGAAGACTCTAAATCAGAAAATTCGAATCACGAAGAAAAAACCAGTGAAGATTACGAATTACCTATGTCGAAGAATAAATATAAGCCGCCAAATAAATGAATCTAGACTTATTCTCTGCATTTATAATAGGAATACTTGGCTCGGGGCATTGTATTGTGATGTGTGGCGGTATTACCACCATGCTCACTTCAGCCCTTCCTCAGTCAAATAAATATGAAAATAACCAGATACCTGTTAATAATCAGGTCTCTGTTAAGAGCCAGGTAAAACCATCAGTAGCTAAAAGTAAAACCACCCTAGTTATTTTATACAATGTTGGACGTATTTCTTCTTACGCCTTAATCGGGGCAATTGTTGGATTTACCGGATCTATCGCAGCAAAAAATATTGGTATGCCACTCGCTGGTCTACGATTACTTTCAGCCACCTTTATGATTTTACTTGGCTTACATTTAGGTCAATGGCTAATGTGGTTAAATAGGATTGAGGCTTTAGGTAAGCATTTATGGCGTTACATATCACCTTTAGCAGGTAAAGCTATCCCTGTAGACTCACCAATAAAAGCACTCTCTCTTGGCGCTGTTTGGGGTTGGTTACCTTGCGGATTAGTTTACTCAACCTTAACTTGGGCATTAGCAAGCGGTAGCATGATTACCGGGGCGAGCATTATGTTCTTTTTCGGCTTAGGTACACTACCTGCGCTATTAACTCTCTCTATTGGATTTAGTAGTATCAAGAATACCTTAACAAAACCATCTTTTAAAAAAGCAATGGCACTAGTGTTAATAACCTTTGGTATTTATAGTTTTATTGTTGCATACCACCAAGTGTTCTAATACCATAGCACTATCCTAGAAATTAGAGTAAATACATAAATTACAGTTTACTCTATTCCTATAATAATAAATGAGTAGCCTATGTTAAATAATAGTTCCCCTGGTGCACAGCATATTAATTGCCAAAACTGTAGTATTAGTGAACTTTGTCTACCTTTTACCCTAAATGATCAAGAACTTAATACTCTCGATAAAATCATAGATCGTAAACGCCCTTTTCACAAAGGTGATAAAATATTCACCGATGGTCAAAAAATGCATGCTCTTTATGCTATCCGTTCTGGCACTTTTAAAACTTTTACCGTTAATGAACAAGGTGAAGAACAAATCACTGGTTTTCACTTAGCTGGAGATTTACTGGGATTTGACGCTATTGCTGAATCAGAGCATAAAAGCTTTGCTCAGGCATTAGAGACATCGATGATATGTGAAATTCCTTATGATAATTTAGATACTTTATCTAATACTATGCCAAAGCTTAAGAAACAAGTTTTGCGTCTAATGAGTAATGAAATTCGTACCGACCAAGAAATGCTCACATTATTGAACAGAAAAAATGCAGAGCAACGCGTCGCTACCTTTTTAGTAAGCTTAAGCAAACGCTATCGTGCCAGAGGTTTATCAGCCGCTGAATTTCGTCTTACAATGACACGAAGTGATATTGGAAATTACATCGGACTTACCGTTGAAACAATAAGCCGTTTATTAAACCGTTTTCATAAAAGTGGTTTGATAAAAGTCGACGGTAAACTTATTACTATTGTAAGTCTTGATGAACTCGTGGATTGCGCTGAATTCTAACGCCCGTTCATATTTGTTAGCTTCATAATTTCTAATGCTTGTTTTAAATCAGCTATAGTTTGATTTAAAACAAGCATTAATCTCACACTTTTGATATAAATTACTTAGGCTTTATTAAAGTTTAACCAATGTATAACAACAGGGAGAATTATCATGAAAACCTATCAAAAAATTCTAGTCGTTATCGACCCATCAACTGACGAACAAAAAGCATTAAAAAGAGCAATAGACTTAGCTGCCAACATCAAAGCGAGTGGTGGTCAGGTTGAAGTAACCGCTTTTTTAAGTATCTTTGACTTCTCTTATGAGATGACTACTATTCTTTCCAACGATGATCGTGGCGCTATGCGACAGTCAGTCATTAAAGACAAAGAGCTTTGGCTAGAGAGCCTAATAAGTGATTTAAAACCTGACATTGATATTAACAACTTAGTTGTTTGGCATAACCGCCCTTTTGAGTCAATTATTGAACAAGTAATTCAAAATAATTACGATCTTGTCATTAAAGGGACTCATCAACATGACAAATTAAAATCAGTTATTTTCACCCCGACTGATTGGCATATACTCCGCAAATGTCCTTGCCCTGTTTTATTAGTGAAAGAACATGAATGGCCAAGCAACGGCAATATACTTGCAGCAATTAATGTGGGTAGCGACGAAACAGAGCATAACTCACTAAATGATAAGATCACTAAAGAAGCAAAGAAATTAGCACAACTTATTCAAGGTAAGGTTCATTTAGTGAACTCATTTCCAGGTACGCCAGTTAATATAGCAATTGAAATACCAGAGTTTAACTCTAGTGAATACAATAATACTATGCTTCAACACCATAAAAAATCGATGGCAGCACATGCTACTGAATTTGAAATTGATATCACTAACACTCACGTGGAAGAAGGCTTACCTGAACGGGTTATTGAAGAGGTAGCTGATAAAATTGATGCAGAGCTAGTTGTTTTAGGTACGATAGGAAGAACAGGTATTTCAGCGGCTTTAATTGGTAATACAGCTGAACACGTCATTGACCAACTTAATTGTGATGTACTTGCGCTCAAACCTGAAGGTTATGTGTCTCCGCTACAGTAAAAGTATTCTCTCATAATGAAATCAAAGACTGAAAGAGGTATAGTAACCTTTTTCAGTCTTTATTAAGCTAATATAACGTCAAAATAATACCCTACAAGCAACTTTAATAGCACTTTAAACTTTTAACCTATGATAGAATTTACCATCAAAAATAAAATATCTAATGTGATTAAGTGGTAAGTAGTTTTTAATGAATACTCAACAGGCTATTAGCAATAAACTAGAAAAAAAAATCAGGCACCTAACAGGCAAAGCCGTTTCTGATTACAAAATGATTGAAGAAGGCGATAAAATTCTTTGTGCGATAAGTGGTGGCAAAGATTCTTTCGTAATGCTTGACATCCTTTTACACTTAAAACGTGTTGCGCCCATTAAATTTGACGTAATTGCGGTCAATCTCGATCAAAAACAGCCTGGTTTTCCTGAGCATATATTACCTAATTATCTCGAAGAAAAAGGCATTGATTACTACATTATAGATAAAGACACCTACTCAGTAGTAAAGCAAAAAGTACCTGAAGGAAAAACAACGTGTTCTTTATGCTCAAGGCTTAGAAGAGGGTCATTATATGGTTTCGCTGAAAAGATTGGTGCAACAAAAATAGCACTGGGTCATCATATGGATGACATAGTTGAAACATTAATGATGAACATGTTTAATAATGCAAAATTAAAGGCTATGCCACCCAAACTACTAAGTGACGATAAACGAAATGTAGTAATAAGACCGCTGTCATATTGTAGAGAGAAAGATATTGAGCAACTATCAGAGCTAAAGAACTACCCTATTATTCCTTGTAATCTCTGTGGTTCACAAGAGAATTTACAAAGAAAACAAATAAAGCATATGCTTAATACTTGGGACCAAGAATCTTCTGGACGTGTAGAAAGTGTATTTAAAAGTACACAAAGTGTTAGTCTTTCTCAATTATCTGATCATGACTTATACAACTTTTCAGCACTTACCATCGATAGAACGGCTGAGCCAAAAGAACAAGAGTTTGGAGGAGCTGACATCTCATCGTCAAATTTAATTGACGTTAAAAACATAGAAATAATCGACGCTTCTTGATCCAATATTTGGAACACACAAGAGTGTGTTCCAAATATTGGCATTATTCCTTTTTTATCCTGTTTCTATCGCAAGGTAAACAATTTTTTGCTCAATCATCAAAAATAAGATGATCAACTTGCGTGCTGAGCTATTCGTTGAAAAAGTCGCATAAGCATAACTTATAAACCCTCTGAACCATCAAAACCTTACTATATTGAGATGATCTTGATATAAAGCTGACATCTAAGAGTTTAGTTAGGTTTACTCGTTTTTATTACCTGTATTTATTCAAGAGTGATATTTATAGTGCTACTTTCCCCAGCATAAGTCACCGAAACAATCACTTCATCGGTACTTTTTGAAATATTAGTTAACTGATAACTAGCTTTGTTTGTACCTAAATCAATCAATTCCAGCGTGACTACGCTATTATCACTAACCGACCAATTTGCAAATTCAGAAACATTCAAGCTTGTTGGGGTGTCGGTATAATAAGCCGTTAAGGTTAAGTCTACCGACTCTGATGATGCCAGGGTAATATCACTACCTTTATTAATTTTTATAGAGTCAAGTTCAGCTGTTCCTGTTACTGATACGGTTGCCGTGGTTTGATTGCCACCACAAGAGCCAACAAGTTGAGTAGTACCAGCAATAAGACCAATTAGGGTGCCTTTGTTATCACCTGTTGTCGTAATGCCGAGATAGTCACCACTTTCTTGCGACCAAGAAATAGTATTAGCAATAGAATATGGCAAAGTAATATTGGTTAATGTGGCCTGTCCGTTAACTAAAATACGTTCTCCCATTGCGAGCGTAATATCATCGGTAACAGTATCATCAAGTAAAATATCAAGATGCCCTACATTGAGTGGGTCGGCAATAACGGTTAATGAGTCGGTAATGTCGTCTAATGTCCCCGTTATTATTATAGTTTCAATGTCAGGTGATGAAGTATACAAGGTACCTTTTTTATCAATAGTAGCACTGGTATCGCTATCAAGACTAAAACTCATACCTTTGATCGTATTCATTGAGATATAACCATCTTCATAATTTACATTTGCAGTAATGTTGGTCGCCACACAGGTACTAATAGTACCTTCTTCTGGCTGGGGATGAATTAAGTTAATAGAGCTTACCGCAACGTCACTAACTGAAATTTCTCCTTCATCCACAATCCCATTAATGCTTGTTCCCATAATAATAACAATACCTTGATTACTCGAGGAATTGGCAACAGCGGTGACTAAACCTTGCTCATTAATAGTAGCGATGCTGATATCACTTGAACTCCAATCAATACTTTCCGTTACGTCGATAGCATCACCACTATTAGTTAAAGCCATTGCGCTAAGTTGATGAGTTCCACCTTTCGTTAATCGAATATGATCATCGTTGATCGTAAGTGACTCAATAAATAGCCCTTGCTCACGCAATTTTTCAAACGTAACTGCTTGACCGAGTTCGCTAGCGTTATTATCCGTATCGCAACCAAATAACATGATGTTCGTTAAGCATACAGCAATAAAATAAGCTATAGCGTTGCTTTGTATTTTGTTAGTATTCATTGTTTTAATTTTCACCGCAAATGCCTTTTATGAACTTTTATACATTCAAATAGCATGATTAATAACTAGAATTGGTAGATTACACCAAGAGAAATACCAGATATGGATATATCATCATCTTTATAGAGTGATAGATAACCAAACCTAAGTTGAGTATTTTCGATATAAGATATTTTTTGATGAAAAGTGATGCCCCAAGAAAAACTGGAATAGGTATCTTCGCCGTTATACGTTTCTGCAGGCCCCTGCACCGTCATATCGGTTACAGCATAGCCTAGTGATACATCTAAACCAAAACCACTGATAGTCTTTGATTGCAATACAAGGTAAAGAGCAATACTTTGTTCTAAATCGAATTCCATACGATAAATATTATCGGTATTGTTACCTCTTAGATACTGAGCTTCCAAGCCAATACGTTCTTTATTCGCTCCTATGCGAAAGGCAGTTGTACTAGGTTTCGCACGTTCATCACGAAGTTCAATAGAAGATAATATATAATCAACACCAACATAAGTTGAGTCGACAAAGGGTGATTTGGCAGCACTGGGAAATGAAAAGCTAATTAATAATAGCCAAAAAATAATTTTTATCATGAAGATCCATCTACATTTTATATCCTATTTAGAGGTAGATAATATAGAACTGAGCGAATCTAATCAATACTTTTTACTATAACGGCCGCTGATTAAAGAAAACATACATTAACCGTAAGTGTAAAGAAAAAAACCACAATCAATGATTATAACTATTGATTGTGGTTAATATCTATTTAAGCGAATAAAGGTTATTTAATTAACCTAGCGTCATCCTACAAAAACGACAACAACTCTTGGTCAAGCTGCATTAACGTTTTAGGATCTGCCATCATCGTTTTCGCTAACGATTTAGTTCTTGGTAACATGCGTTCAAAATAAAACTCTGCTGTTTTAATTTTTGCACGGTAAAAATCACGATTTTCTACATCTGTCGCTAACTTTTCGTAAGAGGCCTGTGCCATTTGAGCCCAAAAATAAGCCATAACGACATAACCAGAATACATTAAATAATCAACAGACGCTGAACCAATAATATCTCTATCTTTCTTAGCTTTAAGCGCTAATCTAAGAGAGTACTGTTGCCAGTTAGCTGTCGCTTTACTTAATGGCCAAATAAATTTATTCATTTGACGTTTATGCGGACTACTTGAAATCATGCTTTTATCTTTACAGAACGTGAGTATTTCTTTAGTAAAGGCTTTTAATGATTTACCACGCGTGAGTAAGATTTTACGACCAAGTAAATCTAGCGCCTGAATCCCTGTTGTGCCTTCATACAATGTTGCAATGCGAGCATCACGAACAATCTGCTCCATTCCCCATTCTTTTATAAAGCCATGACCACCAAATATTTGTAAGCCATGATTTGCACTTTCTGAGCCAAGTTCAGTTAGAAAAGCTTTAAGAATAGGAGTAATAAAACCTAAACGTTCATCTGCTGCTTCTTTTTCAGCATCCGTTTTTGCCATTTCTATATCATCAACAATCTTAGCCGTATAGTAAATCATGGCACGACCACCTTCTGATATAGCTTTCTGTGTCATCAACATTTTACGAACATCAGGATGAACAATAATAGGATCTGCTACTTGATCAGGAAATTTCTTGCCTGTAAGCGATCGCATCGACAAACGTTCTTTTGCGTAAATTAACGAGTTTTGATAGGCCAATTCTGCAGAACATACGCCTTGTAAGGCTGTACCTACACGCGCAGTATTCATAAAGGTGAACATACATTCTAACCCTTTATTTTCTGGGCCAATTAATTCACCAATAGCATTATCAAAATTAAGCACTGCCGTTGCAGAAGCTTTAATACCCATTTTATCTTCAATTGAACCACAAGTAACATGGTTGCCTTCACCTAAATTACCTTCTACATCAGTTTTGATTTTAGGCACAATAAATAAAGAGATACCACGTGTGCCTGATGGCGCATTAGGAAGCCTAGCGAGCACAATATGAATAATATTGTCTGTTAAATCATGCTCACCTGCTGAAATAAATATTTTCGTACCGGTGATACTGTAAGTACCATCGTCATTAGGCTCTGCTTTCGTTTTAACTTGTCCTAAATCAGTACCACATTGCGGCTCAGTTAAACACATAGTACCTGTCCAAGTACCTTCAGTTAAACGCGTTAGATAAAGCTCTTTTTGTGCATCGCTACCATGGGACTGTACTGTATTCATAGCACCATGACTTAATCCAGGATACATAGCCCAAGACCAGTTAGCTGTTCCCATCATTTCTGATTTAGCCATACCTAGCGACGGTGGCAAGCCCTGCCCGCCATGCTCGATAGGATGAGACAAACTTTGCCAGCCACCTTCAACATATTTGTTATAAGCTTCTTTAAAGCCTTTAGGCGTGGTTACAGTACCATTATCAAAGGTACAACCTTCTTTATCGCCACTTTGGTATAACGGTAATAATTCATTTTCACAAAACTTTGCACATTCTTGTAAAATGGCATCATTTAAATCAGGAGTTGCTTCGGCAAATTCAGGGTATTTTTGGTAATGTCCGTAATAATCAAATACATCTTCTATTAAAAATTTAATGTCTGCTATGGGTGCTTTGTAACTAAGCATAGTTTTCTCCTACCACTGAAGTAATTTAGGGGGCTGTGATAATATTAATAATTCACCTTAAGTAAATACGTTATATTTATGTTTACTTAAAGATCATCACTATAGGTAATACCAGTGATTAGAACACTGGTCATACCACCCGCGCAAGTTGTTTTTTGTTATTTTTTATGCGTAACAGTAGTGCGACTTACTAACTAGCTGTTTTATATGTATTAAAATAGTGAAACCTTCATTTAAAAAAGTGATAAAATAAACGATATAAAGCGACTATTTTAAAGCCTGAGAAAATATATGTCAGAAAGTTATTTAGAAATACAGTTAGATAAACAGCCCATAGAGTTATGCAAACTTCTTAAAATTGCTGATCTTGTTGCAGGTGGTGGTGAAGCAAAAGTTGTTATTAGTGAGGGGTATGTTTTACTCAATGGTGAAGTGGAATATCAAAAAAGGAAGAAAGTTTATCATGATGATATTGTTGAGTTTAATGGCGAGATATTACAGGTTGTGATCAATGAAGAATTAAATGAAATTGAGAGTTTCGATTCTGCTTCTGATGAAATAAAAGCATCTCCTGAACATTCGAGCAATAGTAAAGGTAAAAGTGCTCAACCAATTAATAAGTCGATGAATAATGAAGTAAAAAAAGCAGCACCAACAGTTGAAGGTACTGCTAAGGTTTCTAAAAGAAAACCTATTTCTTTTTAATTTAGTAATTTAGTACTATAAAACTGATATAAACAATTATTTAACGAGGTTAAGTACTTCGTTAGATAATCGAGTTATTTCTGACCAATTTTTAGTTGCTACAGCTTGACTAGGGACTAACCAAGAACCACCACAACAAGCAACATTTGATAGTGCTAAATAATCACGAACATTCTTTAAGTTAATTCCGCCTGTTGGGCAAAAAGTAATGTTAGGGAATGGACCACCAATCGCTTTAATTGCATTAACACCACCAGAAGCTTCTGCTGGGAAAAACTTCAAGTGATCATAGCCTAAATCTGCTGCGCCCATCAAATCTGAAACAGAAGAAACACCTGGAATTAAAGCAATACTACTTTCATTTCCTGCTTTTAATAAGTCAGGAGTTAAACCTGGACTTAACGCAAATTTAGCGCCAGCGTCAATTGATTGTTGTAAATGTAGACGATTAGTTACGGTACCAGCTCCAACAACTGCTTCAGGTAACTCTTTGGCAATAATACTAATTACATCTAGTGCAGCTGGTGTACGTAAAGTTACTTCTAACACTTTAATGCCTGCAGTTAAAAGCGCTTCTGCAATGGGTAAAGCATCTTCAACTTTATCAATAACGAGTACAGGAACGATAGGTCCCATTGCGAAAAGTTCTTTTGGCGTAATTTGCCAATTATTTAATGATGTCATAAATCCTCTATTCTATTTATTATTAAATATAATTTAATGTGTAGTTTTAAATTTTTTGAATGCGTTAACGTAGTTTGTTTAACAAAAGCCTTAATTTATCAACTCATTTACTCATCAAACAGAGAACAAGCACCTGTTTCTGCCGAGCTTAAGTTACGACGCATGAAGCCAAACAATTCACGGCCCATACCTTGATGATGACCATTCACTTGGAAAACTGAATTTTCACGAGCGGCTAACTCTTTTTCATCAACTAACAAAGTTAATTCACCTGTCTCACCATCTAAACTAATCATGTCGCCAGTTTTAACTTTAGCAATTAAACCGCCGTCTAATGCCTCTGGGCATAAATGGATCGCTGCAGGTACTTTACCTGAGGCACCAGACATACGACCATCAGTAACTAAAGCAACTTTAAATCCCTTGTCTTGTAAAACACCTAATGGTGGTGTTAATTTGTGTAATTCAGGCATACCACGAGCTTTCGGTCCTTGGAAGCGAACTACCGCAACAAAGTCCTTTTCTAACTCGCCATTGTCGAACGCAGACTGAAGCTCATGTTGATCTTCAAAAACAATTGCAGGTGCTTTAATCACAAGGTGATCTTCACTTAAAGACGATGTTTTTAAAACAGAGGTACCTAAATTACCTTTTAACGTTTTTAAACCGCCATCAGCTTTAAATGGTTTCGCAACTGTTGTAATTACTGCTTCGTCTAATGATTTTTCAACGCCATCAACCCACTTAAGTTGACCATTATCTAGTATTGGCTTTTGAGTATAACGAGTTAAGCCGCGCCCACAAATCGTTTCGACATCTTCATGCAATAAACCAGAATTAATTAACTCTTTAAATAATAATGCCATACCACCCGCTTCTTGGAAGTGGTTGATGTCGGCATGGCCATTTGGATAAATGCGAGTAATTAATGGCACAGCATGAGATAAATCATTAAAATCTTGGAAATTAATAATAATACCGGCAGCACGTGCAAACGCGATAATGTGCATAGTTAAGTTAGTAGAGCCGCCTGTAGCTAATAGCGCTACAATTGCATTAACAATAGACCGTTCATCAACCATTTGACCAATAGGCATGTAGTTGCCTGACTGCTGCGTTAAACGAGTTACTTGACGCGCAGCGGCTTTTGTTAATTCTTCACGTAATGGTGTATTAGGCGCAACAAAAGAAGCGCCCGGTAAATGTAAACCCATCACTTCAACGACTAACTGGTTAGAGTTAGCAGTACCAAAGAAAGTACATGTGCCTGCCGAGTGATAAGAAGCAGACTCAGCTTCTAACAAGGCAGCTTCGTCAACTTCACCTTGTGCATATTGCTGACGTACACGTGCTTTTTCTTTATTTGGAATACCTGAAGGCATAGGCCCTGCAGGAATAAAAGCCGTTGGTAAATGTCCAAATGTCATACTTGCAATCAATAAGCCAGGTACAATTTTATCGCAAATACCCAACATTAATGCGCCATCAAACATGTTATGAGATAAACCAACCGCTGTTGCCATAGCAATAACATCACGGCTCATTAGGCTTAAATCCATACCAGGCTGACCTTGTGTAACACCGTCACACATTGCAGGAACACCGCCAGCAAATTGCGCTACGCCACCCGTTGATTTAATCGCATCTTTGATAATTTGAGGATATTTTTCATAAGGCTGATGTGCACTCAACATATCATTGTATGCAGAAACAATAGCGACATCTGAATGGTTTAAACCTTTAATTGCTTGTTTATCTTCTTTATTACAAGCTGCAAAACCATGGGCTAAATTACCACAAGATAAGCTTGCACGATGAACCGTATTTGATTTTGCTGCCGCTATTTTAGCTAAGTACTCTTTTCGAGTTGCAGCACTTCGAGTGATAATACGTTCTGTAATATCTACTATTTCTTGCTTCATTGCTATTTTCATAGGTCTACTTCTTAATTTTTAACGGTAAATTATTAAATTAATATTTTTTATTAAATATTAATTTGCAGATAATATTCCTTATTTAGCCCAATATATTTGGGTATCGATCACATCACTGTGTAAAAAAGCTCTAATTGGCATTTCAAAAATATTGTGAGTGCTCAGAGCTTGATCTAATACTTGTTTTTTATTATCACCACAAACATGTAAAAACACATTTTTACTTTCTTTTAATGCCGCAAAGCTAAACGTTATACGCTGATGAGGTGCTGTTTTTGGTTGAATTTTCATTAGTGCATTTATATTAGTTACATCTAAGCCTTGTTCTATTTCATCACTACAAGGAAAAAGCGATGCGGTATGGCCATCTTCACCCATACCTAAAATAACGACATCTAATGGTAATAATGCATTATTAGCGGCTAAGTTAAGATCTGCTAAGGTTTCCTCACATAATTCATCGCCCTGCTTAAGGTGGAAGAATTTTGCAGAAGCAGCTTTATTAACTAACAAGTTTTCGTGCACTAATCGCGTATTACTATCGTCTGAATTTATATCAACCCAACGTTCATCAGCTAACGTAATCGTTACTTTCTTCCAATCAATGGATTTATTTGAAAGCGCTTTAAAAAAACCTTTAGGTGTTGAACCACCTGAAACAGCAATACTTGCTTTGCCTTTTAGCGTAATCGAAGACTCTAGTATTTTACTAATATTATCAGCTAACGATTCGTCTAATTGTTCTCTGCTATCAAAATTATTTAACTGATACATGATTATTCAACCCATTGGCGATCATCTCGCGCAATTAAAGAAATAGAAGATACAGGTCCCCATGACCCAGCAGCATATGGCTTCGGCGCTTCATTAGTTGATTTCCATGCATCGATAATGCTATCAGCCCAAGTCCAAGCAGCTTCAACCTCATCACGACTCACAAATAATGACTGGTTTCCATTAAGTACTTCAAGCATTAAACGCTCATAAGCATCAATCACCCTTTGATCTTTGTATGTATCGTTAAAACTTAAATCTAATTTATTTTCCTGAATATTCATTTGTGTAGCAATACCAGGAATTTTATTCATCATTTGCAATTCAACCCCTTCGTCAGGCTGCAAACGAATTGTTAATTTATTAGCTGGCAAATCACTGTGACTATCTTTAAAGATGTTATGTGGCTGCGCTTTAAAATGAACAACTATCTCACTATGCTTAGCTGGCATACGCTTACCCGTTCTTAAATAAAAGGGAACACCAGACCAGCGCCAATTATTAATTTCAGCTTTAATAGCAACAAACGTTTCTGTTTTACTCGTTGTATTAGCGCCTTCTTCATTCAAATAACCGGGTACACCGACACCATTTAAATAACCATCAGCATATTGGCCACGAACGGTTTTTTCTTTAACATTATTACGGTCAATCGGCGCAAGCGCTTTAACTGCTTTTAATTTTTCAGCACGAATACTCTCAGCACTTAAATCAGCAGGAGGCTCCATAGCTAAAAGAGATAATACTTGTAATAAATGGTTTTGAATCATGTCGCGCATTTGCCCGGCTTCATCGTAAAAACCCCAGCGCCCTTCTATGCCAACACTTTCAGCAACAGTTATTTGTACATGATCAATACTATTTCGATCCCAATTGGTCGTAAATAATGAATTAGCAAAACGCAATACCAACAAGTTTAATACTGTTTCTTTACCTAAATAATGATCAATACGGTAAATTTGATTTTCTTTGAAAAAACGGGCTACTTGATTATTAATGACTTTTGAAGATTCTAAACAATGGCCAATAGGCTTTTCCATTACCACACGATCATTGTCAGTAACAAGATTAGCATGATTTAAACCGTCACAAATATTGCCGTAAATTGCAGGAGATGTAGAGAAATAATAAACTCGAGTTTTATTACCTGCTAATAAGGTTTTGGCTAAGCCTTCGTAGGCTTCAACTTCTACTAAATCCACTTGCTGATAAACTAAACGCGCCATAAAACGGGCCAAAACCGATTCATCTAGTGATTCTTTTACAAAAGTATTAATATTTTCTAGCACAAAAGCTTTAAATTCTTCTAGATCATGCGTTGGACGAGCAACACCAATAATGCGGCTATTCTCATTAATTAATCCACATGCTTCTAATTGATATAAAGCAGGTAATAATTTACGGCGAGACAAATCACCTAAAGCACCAAAAATAACGATTTCACTGGCAGATTGACTATCTAATTTATTCATAAAACTCTCTGACCTCTTAATACCTCAGTATAGTAATACTGATGATAACTATCATTTTACTTTATGGGAACAATGAACAATAAAGTTATCTCCCACCTACTACGATTCACTTATAATTAAAATAAAGAAATCGGATTGTAACTTAGCTACATATACATCTAATTTAGCGTTTGAATGTTAATCAGTAAAGAACTTTCTGTAATTTTACTACATTTTATTTATAAAAAGTCTAAAAACAATAAAAATCTGATGTGAACCATAAGATTGTTCGAATTTAATGCCCTAACATTACCAATAAAACAAAGCAAACCTCTCTTTATTTATTAAATATTTGCAAAGTCACTGTGTTTTACATTATATTAACGTTAATTTATGAAATAAAATTTCATTTTTTATGTTACTAAAAGAGAAAATAAATTACAGTAAGCATATACGGTTATAATACAGTAACTATTATTAGTTATATAATTTCAATATTATCACGCCAATTAGTGGCTAGTAATAAGTAGGGCCAAGGTCACAAAATAATGAATATATTAGAAAAGATCACTAACGAGCTGGACACCCTAAGTAAATCTGAACGAAAAGTAGCTGAAGTTATACTCTCTTCGCCAAATACAGTTATTCACTCAAGTATAGCTGCCTTAGCAAAGCAAGCGAATATAAGTGAGCCAACCGTTAATCGTTTCTGTCGTAG
Organism: Colwellia sp. 20A7; assembly: GCF_009832865.1. Lineage (NCBI taxonomy): Bacteria > Pseudomonadati > Pseudomonadota > Gammaproteobacteria > Alteromonadales > Colwelliaceae > Colwellia > Colwellia sp. 20A7. The sequence goes on from NZ_CP047130.1 coordinate 2,916,751, forward strand.
ATTAGATACAAAAGGTTACCCTGACTTTAAACTGCACTTAGCGCAAAGCTTAGCTAACGGCACTCCATATGTTAACCGCCATGTAGATGAAAATGATACGGCTGAAGATTATACCGATAAAATTTTTGAATCAACTATGGCTAATCTTGAATTAGCACGTAAAAGTTTAGATTCATCGTTGATTAATCGTTCTGTCGATGTACTTACTCAAGCCAACAAAATATCATTTTTTGGTTTAGGTGCTTCTGCGATTGTTGCACATGATGCTCAAAATAAATTTTTCCGCTTTAATGTTCCTGTTGTTTATTTTGATGACATATTAATGCAACGTATGAGTGCTATAAATAGTCGCCAAGGTGATGTTGTTATTGTGATATCGCATACAGGTAGAACAAAATCATTAGTTGAGGTTGCTAGTTTAGCCAAAGAAAATGATGCTACCGTGATTGGGATAACAACCAAAGATACACCACTTGCTAAAGAATGCAGTATTGTTTTATCCGTTGATGTTGCAGAAGATACCGATCTTTATATGCCAATGTCTTCAAGAATAGCGCAATTAGCGCTAATAGATGTACTTGCAACAGGCTTTACTTTAAGACGTGGTAGTAAATTTAGAGATAATTTAAAGAAAGTAAAAGATAGCTTAAGAAGTTCACGATTCGACCGTAAAGATTAATACAAAAGAAATTGTACAAAAATTGCAAAAAAACGAAAATAAAATATATTTTTAGACACATTAAAAAGTTATAAGGATTAACATGCCTAGAAGAACGAAGATTGTTGCTACCCTTGGTCCAGCAACTGATGATAAAGCAATATTAAAAGCAGTTCTTGCTGCTGGTGTAAACGTAGTAAGACTTAACTTTTCTCACGGCGTACCACAAGACCACATTGACAGAGCGAATAATGTACGCGAAGCGGCGAAAGAATTAGGTATATATGTTGGTATTTTAGGCGATTTACAAGGCCCTAAAATTCGCATATCTACATTTAAAGATGGTCCTATTAGATTAGCTATTGGCGACAAGTTTGAACTTGATGCTACTTTAGAAAAAGGCCAAGGCTGTCAAGAAAAAGTAGGTATTGATTACAAGAAGCTTGTACAAGATGTTAATGAAAATGACATTTTATTACTCGATGATGGTCGTGTTCAACTGAAAGTTTTATCAACATCTGATACCTCAGTATTTACTGAAGTAACTGTTGGTGGTCCATTATCAAATAATAAAGGCATTAATCGCCAAGGTGGTGGTTTAACTGCTCCGGCATTAACAGCTAAAGATAAAGAAGATATTAAATTGGCCGCTAAAATCAATGTTGATTTCTTAGCTGTTTCTTTCCCTCGTGATGCTGCAGATATGCGTGAAGCTCGCTCTTTAGCAGAAGCAGCGGGCTGTGATGCTCGCTTAGTTTCAAAAATTGAACGTGCTGAAGCTGTAAATGACAATGACGTACTTGATGGTATTATTTTAGCCTCTGATGTTGTTATGGTTGCTCGTGGTGATTTAGGTGTTGAAATTGGTGATGCTGAACTTGTTGGTAAACAAAAACACATTATCGCTCGTTCTCGTCGTTTAAACCGTGTAGTTATTACGGCAACACAAATGATGGAAACCATGATAGAGCAACCAATGCCAACGCGTGCTGAAGTTATGGATGTTGCAAACGCAGTATTAGATGGTACTGATGCAGTAATGTTAAGTGCAGAAACTGCTGCTGGTAAGTATCCAGTAGAAACAGTAACGGCAATGGCAAGTGTTTGTGTTGGCGCAGAAAAACACCGTTCGGTAAATATATCTAATCACAGAATGGATTTAACCTTTGATGAAATATCTGAAACGGTTGCCCTATCTGCTATGTATGCTGCAAACCACTTAAATGGTGTTACTGCTATTATTGCATTAACAGAGTCAGGTCAAACGAGTAAGTTAATGTCTCGTATTACTTCTGGATTACCTATTTACTCATTATCACGTCATGCTAAAACATTAAACAAAACAGCAATTTATCGTGGGGTTTACCCGATTTCTTTTGATTCAACTGATAGCAGTGTTGAAACGTTAAGTGATGATCTTTTAAGAGTTGTTTGTAAAAATTCAGAATTAGCCGTTGGTGATAAAATTATTTTAACCCACGGTGACTTAATGGAAACGGTTGGCGCTTCAAATACATTAAAAGTATTAACGCTTGCTGAAAAGCACTTTAGTTAATTAGTAATAGTTAAATACTAACCCTTAGCTACTAATGGTTAGTTACTACTGATTAATTACTAATGATAAGTTACTAAGACTAAATAGTTAAAACCCAATAAAAAAACAGCTAGTTTATAGATTTATTCTATAACCTAGCTGTTTTTTACTTTTCAGTACTACATTAATCATGATGCCAGTTTAGCTATCATTATTGTGCTATTTATCTAAACCGCCCATACATAAGTATTTAATTTCTAAATAATCATCTAAACCATACTTAGAGCCTTCACGACCATTGCCTGATTGTTTCATACCACCAAACGGCGCTGCCGCATTAGAAATTAACCCTTCGTTAATACCAACCATACCAAAATCTAAACCTTCAGCAACACGCCAAACTCGACCAATATCACGAGAATAAAAATAAGCAGCTAAACCGAATTCTGTATCATTAGCGATAGTAATCGCTTCACTTTCATCTTGGAAACTAATAATAGGTGCAACAGGCCCAAAGATTTCATAATGGGCTACTGGCATATCGTTAGTAACTTTGGAAAGTACTATGGGTGCTAAAAAATTTTCGCCAATAGATAGATCATAATCACCAAAAGTCAGCTCAGCGCCTTGACTAATAGATTCATCGATAAGTTTTCTAACCTCTTTAACAGCTTGTGCTGTGATCATAGGGCCAACCGTTACATCTTCATCTAGCCCATTACCAATAGACAAGGCCTTAACGGCTTCAATAAATTTTTCAGTAAACTCTGCTAATACATTTTCCTGCACTAGAATACGATTAGTACAAACACATGTTTGACCCGCATTTCTATATTTAGACACTAACGCGCCAGCAACAGCGGCATCAATATCAGCATCATCAAAGACAATAAATGGTGCATTACCACCTAACTCCATTGATACTTTTTTAACGGTAGTAGCACATTGGCTAATAAGCGACTTACCTACCTCTGTAGAGCCCGTAAAAGTAAACTTAGCAATGTCTTTGTGTTCGGTTAATATCTTTCCCATTCCTCGAGCATCATCACCTACTACAACATTAAAAACACCTGCAGGTATGCCTGCCCTTTCAGCAAGCTCTGCCATCGCAAGTGCAGATAGAGGTGTTTGTGTTGCCGGTCTAACAACAAAAGTACAACCAGCAGCAAGTGCCGCCGCTGCTTTTCGAGCAATCATTGCATTAGGAAAGTTCCATGGGGTAATAGCAGCAACAACACCAATAGGTTGTTTTATCACAACAATACGCTTATCGCCTGATGAAGCTGGAATTGTATCGCCATAAATTCGCTTACCTTCTTCAGCAAACCATTCAATAAAAGAAGCACCATAAGCAACTTCGCCTTTTGCTTCAGCTAAAGGTTTACCTTGCTCAGATGTTAAAATACGACCCAAATCATCTTGGTTTGCCATCATTAAATCAAACCAATTACGTAATAAGGTAGAACGTTCATTTGCTGATTTTGCAGACCATGCCTTTAACGCCTTTTTAGCTGATTGTATCGCTAATTCAGTTTCAGTCACGCCAGCATTGCACACCTTAGCAATTTCTTCACCTGTAGCGGGGTTTAGAATTGCTATTTCATTAACACAATAGTGCCAACAACCATTGATATAAGAAGCGTGTTTTAATAATTTTTGATCGTTTAAATGTTGCATACTTATTGAACCCTTAAATAATATTATATGGCAAAAAATAGTGCTCTATAGCCGTTATTATAGCGTACAAATAAAATTATTTAGAGAAGTCTATCAAGACCATTTTCAAGAGGTTTGTATATATAGCGTGCTTAGAAAAATAGATCAGGGTAAGACATTGGTTAGTTAGGGTATTAGCCACAGTGAAAGTAGCTTTTTGATTCGCGATATTAGTATTTTGTTTAATGATTATCGGAGGGTAATAATAGTAAGAACGAAAAAACTGTGAAGTATAGATAAAAGGCTATTACCTATACTTCTTTTGTTATGTGTTCTTTATAGTGATTTTCGATTAATTCTAAAATTAGTTAACTTTAAAATTAGTTAACTTTAAAATTATTAACTGTTGTAAACCCATGCTAAAAAGCATTTTGAATCAATTACATTAGTAAATTTAATTAATTTTGAACCGTTTTGATCAGTAACAACAATATTATTTTTGTTAACTGAAATAGATTGTACAGGAGATTTAATTGAATAAATCATTCCTTTGTATGTATAAGACATAATAAAACTCTTTTAATTTGCGTTTAGACGCATGAATAATAAAAGCTATATTATTGTGTGAAAACTTTTCGATATTTATAAATATCAACTCAATACGAGATTATATCTCGATAACTCAGACAATAATTGAAGCTTAATAATTTGAGTGATGGCTAACTGTGAAAGGGAAAGACAAAACAATGATTATCGTAGAAGATAACCTGTTAGATAAACGAGAGGAGAGTAAATAACACGAGAAGTATATCGGTGAATTATAGTTAAGTAAACACTTTATATTGAAATACTGCTATTTATTTTAATTAAAATTAAAAAGACTCTAATAAATAGAGTCTTTTTAGTCGTTAATCGAGTTCTATATGTTTCTATATTTAAAAATAAAAACAATAAAGCTGATCTAGTAGTTAATCATTAAGAGAATTAAATATTTTGCTAAACGACGTTGCTACATCGATAGTAATTGGCAGCTTTAATTTTCTAGCAATATCGCTAGATGAAATTACGCCGCGAATATGGTGATGACTTTGATCAAGTACTAGGCAGTGTCTAACTTTATAATGTTTTAATGCCTCTATAACATCACTCACCTTAGCTCTCTCCAGCTCTTCAAAATTAAACGCATTTAATGAAGCTCTAGTAATCATTACGTCAGACACTAATAGCTCTTCACGGCTGTAACCTTGTGCTATTTTTGCCATAATATTTTGTTCGCTGACCTCATTACTGGTAATAACACCCAAAAAGTCATCCTCTGCTGTAACCACTATTTTCATATGAACATGTTCTTTCATCATTAACTTTATCGCATCTACTGCTAACGTACTTGCTTCAATCATAAGTGGTTTATGTTGATTAAAATCAGTAAAAATATTAATTGCAGGTGAATGCATATGTATTTCTTGAAACTGTTCAGGTGTTGCAATTTGATCGATTTTGTCTAAATCAAGAAGAGAAAGTGTTTTCATAATAGCCTCTTTATCTGTTCTAACTTACTACAGATAATTAAATAATTTTTATTAACGAAGCAATCAAAGTAATAACTATGATTTAACTATAATTTGATTAATTCGTTGTATGTTTTATAAAAAATTTGACTACACTAAAATATGTCGGTGGCTTACACAGCTGTACCGCTAGTTCTTATTGTTAAATAAAATAGTTATACAATAAGGTTAATTTATATTTCAGCGTAAAGGACTATGAAATAGGAGGTGCTCGGGGATTCGTTACAAAACGAGTAGTAGTAACAAAAGTAATTTTTTTATCTAAAGTACGTACTGGGTGATATTTATTGCTTTGATAAAGGCTCGATGCAGTAGGTAATGCATCAGTAGGCTGATCGTTAACTTCACTATTATCTATTGATAAGTGAACAATAGCTGAATCAAGGTTTTCGATATCAAAGGTGTCTTTATTCTCTGCAATACTATATGCAGTGAACAATACCAATAAAATGGTGCAATATCGAAAAAAGTAGTTTAGATTCATAACTTCATACTAAGTTAACTTAGATTAAGAGTAAATATAAATTTCAATATAATTACAGTCTTTAATTTGTTGCTATTAGGCAAATCTAAAAAGGGAATAAATTATTTAAATTCCCATTCACCTTAAAGTTTATCCTTCAATAACTTCTGCTGACAAAGCATCTTTTTCTTGTTCCATTAAAAAGTGTTCATTTTGTCTAAGCATTTTTGTAATGTCGATAACGTAATCAACACCACGTTCAGAATAAGGTAATAAACCAGCAGCTAGAACTTCTGGGTTTAACTCCTGCTCTTGTGACCTTAATTCATATCTAATAGTACGAAAAACACGATAAGCATTATGAGAATTAATATTATCAAAATAATGAGCAACCGCTTCATCTAAGCTTTGAAAAGCAGCAACTTCATGGTTCGCACCGGTATCTCTACTATTAGGTACCATGCCACATCCCTCTTGATAACACCAAATCCCAAAGAAATTTAACCCTATTCGAGAAAAACGTGAAGTGCCCCAAGCTGATTCATTAGCCGCTTGAACTAACACTAAAGGCATAGGAATAACGTCTACACGCAAGAGTAAGGCATTTAATTGTGACAAAATTGAGGCGTTTTTATTAACCCGATACTTTTTGACTAATTGCTTTAGTTCTTGCTGCTCTTGTTCAGATAAAGGTATTTCTAATGAAACATGCTCAAGCCAAGCATTCAATTTTGATCTAGTTTCTAATAGTTTATTATTCTGCTTCATTACTGCAGGTTTTATAAAGTCAAAAAACTTTTTCTTTTTGGTTTGTATATCTAAAATAGAAGCAAAATCAGGTAGTTTTACCTTATGTAATGGCTTCTCAATTTCTTTTTTTATGATTTTTTTTATTGGTTTGTTTTTTATAACCTTAGCGAGTGGTTCATCAATCGTTTGCTCTACTACTTTTGGTTTCAAAAAAGTAAAGGGGGCGAATAAAGAAACCACCAAAAAGAATAATAAAACAGCTTTAATTAACATTGAGCTTTTCATAAATAGTCCATAATTTACTGAATTTACGCTGAAAATGTATCATCTGAATCAGATTGACTAGCTTTAGGAACTACTTTTGTTGAATTATGAGGGTTATCAACATACTTATCAGTCGCTATACTAATGCCAAATATTTCACGATATAAAATCCCTTTAACATTATAATAAAGCGGTGCAAGAAATGAGATGCCAATCAATAAAACAATAATACCTAATGGGGCAAAGCTTGATTCAATGAGTAGTGCCAAAGGCATAAATAAAAGTACTAAGGAGAGAAACAAAACAACATAAATATAAAGTAAAGATAAAAACTTAAAGCGTAACGTTTGAATAGATAAAATAATTGCTTTCATTGGCGTCATTTTTTTCTCAATAACTAGCGGAATCGTTAACGATAATGTTATTGCTAAAAACACACCGGGCAACACAAGCAACTGAAAACCAATACTAATTAGCACTGAAGTAAATAAGGCACATAAAACAACCCAGCTTGCACGTTGTAAAAAAGAAAATGTCATTTTCACATTAGTTTTCATCCCAACAGCATGCGATACCCCCATCATTTCAACGCCACCTAAAAAAGGCCACACAGCAATGGTAACAACTACATTTAATAACATACTTGCTTCTGGATCGGCTAATACCGCTTCAATCCCACCAAGATAATTACTTCCAACAAAAGAAACTAACATACCAAGTAATACGGAAAACAATAAACCGACGTTCATTGAAATTCTAGACTTTAATGTTTGTTGCCAAGCTTCGGTGAAAATGGCTCTAATATCAATTTGATAGTCACCTTTAAGGGCACTTTCAATATTACCACCAACTTGTACAATAGTTATTTTCTCTGGCAAAACAATGATCCTTTTATGCTTTTTTTCGTTAGATTTTATCACTAAATACGGATGAAGAATTAAATGACGGGATATTATACCCGAATATAAAACAGAATGTTGATAGAGGTATGTCGTCTAGCCCAAATCACTTGCTACAATTTGTATCGCTAATAGCAATAACACTGCGCCCATTACCCGATCAATAAGGTAGCCTTTTATTTGTAAGAAATTTCTCATTTTATGGTGTGTTAATAAATAAGATAAAAAAACAAACCAAATAGCCGTAGCTGCAGCCATATACAAACCATAACCAAGCTTAATAGAGAAAGGCGTTTCTGGTGCAATAACGACTGAATACACACTAACAAAAAACAATGTTGCTTTAACATTTAGTCCATTAATCAAAAACCCCGTAAAAAAAGCATTTTTTGCCGAAGGTGTTTGATCGTAATTATTAATTGAAACATTTAAATCATTAATTGACCCCGAAGGTTTTTTCGCGCGTAAACCATGCCAAGCGATATAACAAAAATAACTCGCGGCAATATATTTTAGTACGGTAAATAAACGTTCATCACTTGCAATGATCACCCCTACCCCAACGAGAGAATAAGTAACATGCAATAAAATTCCTGTACCTATACCTAAACTGGTAAAAATAGCGATTCGACGATCGTATCGAATACTTTGCTTTAATATAATAGCAAAATCAGGACCTGGACTTGCGACAGCAAGCAAATGTACGGCTGCAACAACAAAAAACTGTTCTAAATATGACATACTGATTTTATTTACTTTTGTTTAAGAATGTTTCGAATGAATTCGCTGAAGGATTTCCTGAAAAAAGTTAGTGCCTTTTTCATTTGCCAACGCAATATTATTCTCAGGAATTTTTTCTGGTTCATTATAAACAGATAAAACCCTAGCCATACTCGCTTCGCGAATTATATGAATAATAGGATATGGTGAACGGTTGGTAAAATTACTGCTATCATCATAGTCTTCACCCTCAAAACAATATTCAGGGTGCATACTCGCCAGTTGAAAACCCCCTTCAAAACCAGACTCAACGAGTAGATCATTTCCATAATCAACCAAATCTAAATAACGTTCAAAACTACGAAAGCCATCACTATAAATGATTAACGTGGTTTCAATTTCATCATGCGCTTGTAAATAACGACACTGCTCTATTAATTCATGTAAAGCAGCCTTTACTTGATCAGCACTGGAATGATGATAATAAATAGTATTATTTACAAATTCTTTTTTCGCAAAAGGACAAAAATTAAGCGCTATTATAACTTCTTTTAGCCATTGTTTAGTCGCCTTTATCTCTGTAGAAATATCTGCACTTTCTATATTTACGATGTTCGTTTTATTTATGGACATAAATGTAATTCTAATGAAATTATCTGCGCGCTAGTTTATCCTGTATAAGAATTAAATTATACGGTGAAATCCTCGATAAGAATTGGTATTAATTCTTTAGTTAATCGATTGCTGTAATTGCCACATTTTACTGTATTTACCTTGCAAGGCTAGTAAATCTTGATGGTTACCTTGTTCCACAACTTCACCTTCACTCATCACAATAATATTATCGCTATCAACAATAGTGGATAATCGATGAGCAATAACCAAACTTGTGCGATTTTTGGTAACATCATTAATCGCCCTTAGAATAGCTTGCTCTGAGTGGCTATCTAATGATGATGTCGCTTCATCAAATACCAAAATCTGTGGGTTTTTCAAAATAGTACGAGCAATAGCAACTCGCTGCTTTTCACCGCCAGAAAGCTTTAAACCACGCTCCCCTACCATAGTATCTATGCCATCAGGTAAACTGTTTACAAACTTAGTTAAGTGCGCTAATTCTATTGCATGCATCACTTGTGCTGCACTCGCATCTGGATTGCCATAATTCACATTTGCAAATAAAGTATCATTAAATAACACCGTATCTTGCGGTACTATGCCGATATGTTGACGAAGTGAATTTTGTGTTACTTTGCTAATATCTTGATTATCAATACTAATAGAGCCTGAACTAACATCATAAAAACGAAATAGTAATTTAACCAATGTTGACTTACCTGAGCCACTTTCACCAACAACGGCAACTTTCTCGCCTCCTTTAATAGTAAAGCTTATGCCTTTAATAATTGGGCGCTTGCTATTATACGAAAAGTGAATGTTATCAAAACAAATATCAGCTTGATCAACGATTAGCTCATTCGCATCAACGTGATCTTGTACTTTTGGTGATTTATCTAATAAGCCAAATAAGTTTTCAATATTCGCTAGAGAGCCTTTAATTTCACGATAAACAAAACCTAAAAAGTTTAATGGCATAAACAATTGCATCATAAAAGCGTTAATAAGAACAAAGTCTCCTAACGTCATTTTTTCTTCGCTAACATGTACCGCAGCTAGTGCTAACATTGACGTCATCGCTATAGCGATAATAAGTGCTTGCCCACCATTTAAAGCGAATAATGATAAACGATTCTTAATTTTGGCTTGTTCCCACGTGCTTAATTGTTTGTCGTACGCCTGCGCTTCATAATCTTCATTGGTGAAATATTTAACAGTTTCATAGTTAAGTAGGCTATCAATAGCACGTGTATTGCTGGAAGAATCTGCTTTATTGGCCGCTCTAACATAACGTGTACGTAATTCTGTCGCATACACTGAATAAGCAATATAGGAGAGTATTGACCCTAAGGTAATTAACGCAAACCAGATGCCATAATTAATAAATAAAATAGTCACTACCATAACAATTTCAAGCAAGGTAGGCACAATATTAAAAATCATAAAGCGCATTAAAAAGCTAATCCCCGAGGTCCCTCGATCAATATCGCGAGACAACCCACCCGTTTGGCGGTTCAAATGGAAATCTAAATCTAACTGATGCAAATGACGAAATACTCTTAAACCAATGCGTCGTATTGCTCGCTCGGTTACTCGTCCAAATAAGGTGTCGCGTATTTCTGCAAAGACCACAATAGATAAACGTACTAAACCGTATGCTAGTACCAAGCCTATAGGTACAACTAAGGCTTGCGCACTTTCAGGTGCTTTGCCGTCTAAGGTATCAACAATATCCTTTAAAATAAAAGGCAAATAAACGCTCGCAATTTTAGTCAAAATCAAACAACAAAAAGCCACTGCAATTCGTTTTTTAAATTCAAATAAATACGGTAGGATAAGTTTAAAAGCTTTCCAATTTAGCGTGGTAACTTCGTGTTCAGGATAGCTTGATCGGCGCATAATCTATTAATATCAAAGTAGTTTAAAGTCATTCTATGCCAACTTGCTATGTTTATCACTCGGTAATACTTAAATAGCTTATTTATTATTACAATAACTTGAGCACGATACTTGTACTATCCGAGGCATTCTTTAGCCATCTGCTCAGTTATAAAAATTAAATAATTGTTATACCAGTTTCATTAATTAAGTGAATAATTTTATACGTAGAAAAAATTGCCAAACACAAAGCATTAATTTCAATAACTAGTTGTTCTAATTATTAAATAAATAACGATGTAGTTAGTGATTTTAGCAAGTAGAAATGATCACATAGCTAGTGAGATTGGTATTATGATGACACCCTATTTCTTCCACTTTCTTTAGCTATATATAATTGTTTATCTGCTTGTTTATATAAAGATTCAATAGAAGGGTATTCTTTATTTAAGACAGATATACCGATACTAACTGTTATGCCAATAGTGAGTTCCTTATACATAAACATTTTATCTTCTATAGTTTGACGTATTTTATCGGCAATCACCTTTGCCCCATAAAGTGAAGTATCATTAAGTAAGATTGTAAATTCTTCACCGCCAATACGAGAAAAAACATCACTTTTACGCAGAATTCCTTCTATTTTTTTTACTAAGAATATCAATATAAAATCACCGGCATGGTGTCCATAGGTATCATTTATTTTTTTGAAATAATCTATATCAATCATTAAAAGCGATACTGTTTTTTCTCTCTTATAGCTATATTAATTAGATCTTGAGACACTTTAAAAAAGTAGCGGCGATTGTAGGTATTAGTCAATTCATCCATTATTGATAATAGATGTAATTTACTAGCACTTTTTTCTAAATCTTCATGAGCTTTGATACTCGATAGACGATTGTTATATATAGCCTTTGAAAGCAGAATAGTCGCTGGTATATAAATAAGTGTAAGAACAATTAAACCGATATGATAATGCTCGCCAAAGTAAATCAGAATAATGATTTGAGGCGTAATCATTGAGAAAAAAAAGATCAAATATGCCTTATAAAGTGAAGACATTGATAATGCCGCCGCTGTTATAATCCCTATAATCATAACAAAAATAACTAATTCATAAGGTTGAGGCGCATATATAAGCGATAAAATAGAGGTTATTGTCCACATAAAAGCTTGGAATATATTCGAAACAATAAAATACATTTCATTTTTTAATATTTTTTCTTTATCCTTTACATCCAAATATTTTTTAAACATTTTGGCGTTATAAAAACGATACAAAGCTAATAGAATTTGTAATACAAACCACACAACCAAAATCTTCATTGGAATATATTTAATAAATATTCCAATATAAGCGATAGAAACTATGAGCATAGCAATCATAGCTCTGGGTGTTTGCTCAACTAGGCTTTTTACAAGTTTAGGATGGACTGTACACATATAGATCCCTTATGATTTAATCAGTAACTTTTCCTACTTAATCAATTAATCTTATCTTCTGCATAGCAAAAAGTAAGATTAACCTAGTAAATTTATAACTGTTTGTATTAAAGGCATAAAAATTAGACTAAATTAACAAGCATAAAGAAACTGCTCACCTAATCCAGGCTATTAACTAAAACATTGTTAATAAGCCTTTATATCTTTGCACTTATAGCCAAAGTGTTATCAATTAATTAGTTTACTTTATATAACTTTAGTAAAAACATCATTGAAAAGTAAGTGTTTAAATATAAACTTCCCTATATAAACCATACTATTAACAAGATTCGTGACATAAACAGATAAAACCTTCTAACATTATCATAGAGTTTAGCTATGCTAAGTGCTTGAGCACTAGGCTGATATTGTCTAAAATAGCGTACTTTTTATTTTATTTAGGTTAATAACATGAGCGATACTAAATCGTTACCCGCTTTACCAGATCGCCTTTCGGGTAATCCTCGTAGCCCACATCATGTGGAAGAAATTTTTGAGCACAATATCGGTATTCGATTAAACGGTAAAGAGCGTAAAGATGTGGAAGAATATTGTATTAGTGAAGGTTGGGTAAAAATAGCATCACCTAAAGCATTAGACCGCCGTGGACAACCACTTTTACTGAAGTTAAAAGGAACTGTTGAAGCTTTTTATAGCTAAATTTTTATAACTAAAAGTGACGCTGACTTTCAACGTTATAAGTTACAAAAGATATAGAGCAAGTTGTCAGCTAACTCTCTGGCAACTTCACATTGTAATGAGTATATAATGCTTTAATATTTTGCTTTTACGTACGTTATGTTTATTCCTCAGCTAGTGAGTATCAATAGTGTAAACATTAAAGGTGGGACAAATGACAAAGAAATATAATACTTTTAACGAGTTTTATCCGTTTTACTTAAGTCAGCATACTAATGCGATATGTCGTCGGTTACATTTTTTTGGCTCTTGTTGCATAATTTTGTTAATACTTTATGTGTCGATATCTAATAAATTATATTTACTGTGGTATATCCCTTTTATTGGTTATGGCTTCGCTTGGGTCGGACACTTTAACTTTGAAAAAAATAGACCCGCTACATTTACTTACCCACTTTACAGCTTAATGGGTGACTGGGTTATGTTTAAAGATATGCTGGTTGGTAAAATTAAGTTTTAAGCTAATTTATATTTAACAAAAGTTAAAGGCCAACACGATTCTCCTACCCTTTTTTAGGTTTAGTTTCACCCTATAACCTCAGTATTTTATCGAAAACATAACATTTTCCAGATAGTTAACAATTAAAGGCAAAACCATGATTCGCCCCACTAAAGAAGAAATAAGAGAACTACCTTTATATAAAGGTCTTGCCCTTAACGATATTACTATTATTGAAAGTAAACATGATGCTGCCGATGCATTAAAAAAATTGAAAGCTGAAGTTTGCCTTGGCTTCGATACGGAGACTAAACCTATTTTTAATAAAGGTGAAAAAAGCCCAGGCCCAACATTAATACAGCTATCAACTCAAGAAAAAGCTTACCTTTTCCCAACACGATTTCCTGATGCAGTAGCGGCAGCTAGGGAAATATTGAGTGATCCGAAGATAGAAAAAGTAGGTTTTGGTATTAAAGGTGATAACAAAGAGCTCCGCAGTAAACTTAATATTGAAATAGCGAACACACAAGATTTATCTATAACATTGAAAAATTTAGCCGGTGAAAAGAATAGTATAGGAGCTCGTGCTGCTGTAGCAATGGTACTTAAGTCGAGACTAGGAAAAGGTGCTCAGAAGTCTAATTGGGGCGCTTACCCACTTAAGAGTAGCCAAATTTTGTACGCAGCAAACGATGCGCATTCAGCTATTTGTGTGCTAAATGCCTTGAATGCTAAAAATACTATAGATTCATCTATTTAATTTTGAATAGAAAGTTAATTTGAGCAACATAGTATAAACATCACAAGCAGACATTGTTACAAGACCAAAATTTAGACATAAAAAAAGTGCAACTTAAATAGCTGCACTCTTTTAACTAGCTTGTTATGCATCCTGCATCTTATTCAGTGTTCTCATTCATCCTTAAAAACTTTCCTTAGTATATCCTTTGAGTAAACTCCTACTCATTGTCCTTAGCTATAAATCCTTTTACTTCCTTGCAAATTATATCCTCAATTACTTTGAGGCTAATTCCATTTAGATGTGCTTCCTAAGCAATATCTTCCTAATATCAATTATCCTTAATTGATCACATCCTTGTTCATTTATCCCTTAGCGAAATCCTATTCGCCTGATTTATCCTATAAATCGTCCTAAAATATTCTATTTCTAGAATAGTATCCATACTCTACAAGTTGTTACATAAAGTAATCCTTACTCTAGTAATACTTATAATAAGAGCTTCCTGCTCCTTGTCTTCCTGACGTGGTAAATAATACACTGAAAAGCCTAATTTAGGATGGCACTAATAAGATGGGTTATATTTGGAACTAATGGATAATAATGAAAAGCAGATTAAAGCTATAATAATTAGTAACTTAAAAATACCATCTGATAAATCAGGAGAAAAAAGACAATATCTCTCACACCTTTGTAAGAGATCTCTTACAAAATAATGGGCAAATGACTATTAGATGTTTATTGGAAAATGTAAATTGAAGAGATTATCTTTAGGTTGTGCTTTAAAAGTAGCTGAGAATCGTTAAAAAGCCTAGATAACTAGGCTAATAAATTAAAAATTAAGTTATAAAGACTTAATTATTTTCAATAATAAAATCAAGTGCGCCTGTTATTGCGGCTACTTGTGCAAGAATACAGTTTTCATCATTAGATTTAGGGCTATCTGGATAAACTTCTGTTGTAGTGACATAACTAGCATTAGTTAATCCCATGCAAAGACCTAGCTCTCTTCCTGGATAATTTATAACGCCAAACTGCTCTATATCGACTCCAATTAATTTACCACTGTCATCGGCTGGTGCAATATGTGTCACATTCTCAACAGCATGAATTATCGCTTGTTGAAATTCAGTTTGAGGGTTAAGAGTATTACCAACTAAATAAAAACCGTCTGGAATATCCCAAACTTTTTGTTCAATGGCATCTCGTGCTGAAAGTGCGGGTCTAAATACAGTATTATCTGTATCAGTAGTTTCATGCAGATCTACATGGACCAAAATATTAACATCAAGACTTTGAACAAATGCCATTAATGCTGCAGATTCTTGAGCGGGACTATCCTGATAAAATGATCGGTTAGGGTCGATCGCATCAGGATTCCATCGATTAATCGTTTCATAACCCCAAGGACTAACACAAGGGACAACTAACACATTAAACTGCTCACCATAGCTTGTACTGTTTGAGCCTAGATTAGCAGCTTCATTTTCTAAAAAGCGTAATGCGCCTTGCACACCACTCGTTTCATAACCATGTACACCACCAGATACGAGTATTGTGCTTTTATCACTTTGCCATTGCTTACTTTTTAATGCAAATAATGGATAGCGTTGTTCATCAGCTGACAATGCACCATATTGCACAATATCAAAATGCGAAGATAAAGCATCAATTTTACTAATAACCTCATCTTGATACGAACGTTGTACTGTTTGCAGTGTAAACCATTTCTTTTTGTCAGCTGCATCCCATTTTTGTCCTAATGTACCAATGGTGCATTCAAGGTTATCAGTCATATTTACCTATCTTTATATTGAATTTTTAATTTGGTAGCTTATTTAGAGTCAGAGCGCTCCGTAAACTTATAGTCACTTGCATTTACTTTTATTTTATCGCCTGTAAAAATATGCTCTGGCATATGAACGATTGAAGCAGTTGAAAGTGTCGTTGGCTTAGTTCGAGTATTTGCCGATACACATTTTATTGAAGGAGCTATTTCAGTAATAAATAAAAGCTCATCACTAAGGCTATTTTTTTTCTAAGCGATGAGGCGTGTAATCTTCTGTATCTACCTTAACACTTAAACCAAATTAAACATTAGAGCTATAACATTTTTATTGTACTGAATCACAATTTGTCTTTTATTCTTAATGATTAATAAAGTTGAGATTTTTAACATGTTAAAAATATAACATTCTCAACTTTAATTTCCGATGCAAACTTTATAAATTTAATTGTTATCCTTCAGACTACTTATCCGCTCGGCCCATAAATTTACGTTCTTCAGTGTTTATTTTAATTTTATCACCGGTAGAAATATGCTCAGGTACTTGAATGATTAAACCTGTAGAAAGAACTGCGGGTTTAGTTCGTGCTGTGGCAGAGCCACCTTTTATAGAGGGGTCAGTCTCTGTAATAACTAATTCTACACTAGGAGGTAATTCAAGCGATACAGGTACACCATCGACTAAAATAATGCTCGCATCCACAGTGCTTTCATCGATAAATAATACTTCTTCTTCAATACTCTCTTTATTCAAATTGAATTGTGTATAATCTTCTATGTCCATAAACACATATTCATCGCCATCGATATAAGAAAAAGTGACCTTACGTCGTATTAAATCAGCTAAAGTAAGCATGTCGCTATCTTTGAAAGTTTCATCAACCTTTAAACCTGAGACAACATCATACATACGCATTCTATATAAACTTCCCCCTGCTCGCCCTTGAGGTACTGAGCGCTCTATACCTCTTATAATATAAACGCTATTGTTATACTCGATAGCGGTATTCTTTTTTACATCACTAGCTTTTGGCATGAAATTGTCCTTTGTCTTTACATTGCTTAATACAATAATTGAGTAAATTTTATAGAATCATCGACAAGGAAACAAGTAATAAATAATGTATGAAACACCAATAATCTGAGTTCACTCAAACAAATAACAGTCAAAAAATATAATTTATTCGACGTTGCCCTGAAAAATTATAAAACACTAATAGTATAAGTTATTCAATAGCTTGACGCTAACGATTACCTATTATTTTTTATCGAATTAATTGTTTAATATTACTTCAATACCAAACATCACTTTCCTTCATTAATTACGCTATAAGCTAAAGCTACATTTTTCAGAGCAACTCAGTTAACAATGCTCTGACTTTACCTTAAAATTACTGGATATTAATACTTGATAAAACAAATAAACATTAATAACTACTAGCATGTAACAACAATAGTAAACTTTCATAACAAAGATCAAAAAACCCAGATGTTTTAACGAAAAAAAGGCTAGTATAAATAAATATACTAACCTTCATTTTAGATTTTGTTCGTTTAGAATATTACTCGTAAGAACGTTCTAACCATGCCAGCTGTAGCTTTAAATCTGCAATTTCACTATTTGCATCAGCTAGTTGTTGTTGTATAGTTTTTTGATCATTATCACTGCTTTCCACATTTAACTCAGTTTTTAATAACATATTATTTCTATCCTCGTAGGGCATAAACCCCATCAACATTGGTTACTATGGATGTATTATTACATAGCAACCTACAGAATTAATAGTACTACTAAACTATGACAAATATTCATACCAGAAATAATGCCTACTTAATAAGGTATTACCACATTAAATCATCTGGGATCTGATAGTCAGCATAAGGATCATCCTCATCTACCTGCTCATCAATTACTTTATCATTTTGCACTAATATAACGTCTTTATTTAATTCAGCTAGTTTTTCAGCTGTTTCGCGAGTAACAATATAAGTTACATCTTCCAAGCCACATAAAGACAGTCGACCATTAACCAATGCTTTATGGGTAATAGGATCTAATGAAAGCTTTTTAATTTTACTACCAAAAGTATAATTATATTCATTATCACCATCAGTGCGCGTGATCTGGTGATGCATTAATATTTGCTTAATGCGTAACCCTTGCTCTTTATCTGCAAGTTGCTGTTTTTTCATTTCATTTAATGCATTGTCTTTTTCTTGCTTTTCAGCTTTAGACTTTGCTAAATATTGTTTAACTTGCTCTTGTAAAGACGCACCATGCTGAACTCCACTGCGCTTTTGTTTATTTTTTTTTCTTTTATCAGCATTCGCTTGGCGTGTTTTTTGTTTGGTTGTTAAACCCGCATTTAGTAATTGATCTTGAAGTGATGACATTATAATTTTCACTGAGATTTATTGATGGTTTATTCTAACAATAAAAAATGATGAGACAACCCCTTGATACTTTATCGGATCATAAAAGATGCAATATAAAACTAAATAATTCATAAAAAAAACAAAACCAACTGTTTTTTGTCTGACTTAAAAAAACCTTGCTACGATGATATTAATTCGGCTAATGTAAGCAAGGTTTTGTTACCTATGATTCAGTGAGTAGATCTAACACTCATATCAGTACTTGAAACAATCACGATATCTACAACAGTGTTTCCAATTTGCTTGATAGTATGAACAAGCAAGTTACTCATTCTTTGGTTTAGCTTGAATACAGGCAATAAAAAATCCGCGATAAACGCGGATTTTTCACATCAATGAGCCTTTACAAATGAGACCGTATTATTTTAATTTATTAAGTAATACTTCAACAGCTTTCTCAATTTGCTTGTCTTGACCGTTTTCAGATGATTCTGGATCATTTTTTACCATGTGATCAGGTATGGTTTGATTATTTTCTAGGTAATTGCCTTTAGTGTCTTTCATACCAACCTGTGGTACACCCGCTCGGAAGTCACCAGATATACCCGTTTCCCACCATACTGCCGTCATTGTACCTGGTACAGGCATGCCCACAATGTCACCTAAATTCAATTCATCATAGGTGTAAGAGAAAGCATGTGCATCACTGTAGTTACCTTCGTTGATAAGTAGTACCGATGGTTTATTCCATTGATCAATGGGGTCACCTGCGTATTTACGGCCACGAACGTGCATGGTGAAGTATTCATTCCCACTAAGCAATTTAGCTAAGTCGTTGTGTAACCAACCACCACCGTTAAAGCGTGTATCAACCACTACCGCTTCTTTATCAAAGTGCTTTCCTAATAGGCTAGAATACACCGCTCTGAAGCTTGGATCGTTCATACTTCTTACGTGAACATAAGCAAGGCGACCATTTGATAGTTTATCAACTAACGCTTCTCGCGAACTTACCCAACGCTCATATAATAAGTTACTGATTTTTCCTCCTGAAGCTGGCTTTATCACTTCTTCAAAGTTTTCACCGTTAGCGCTTTCAAAAGTAAACCTTACACGTTTACCATTTGTATGATTTAGTAATTGGTATAAATTTTGTGTTTTTGTTAATTCAACGCCATTTACTGCGATAAGTTTAACACCAGGCTTAACTTGACTATTCGCTTTATCGAATGGGCCTTTTGCCAACACTTCCTCAACCAGTAAGCCTTTACTGTAATCAAAAAATAAGCCTAAGCGACCTGTACTGTCGTTAGTGTTTGTTGATTTTGGTCGATAAGATGAACCAATGTGCGACGCATTTAATTCGCCTGTCATTTCTGCAAACATGTTAGCAAAATCACGACCATGGCCTATTGACGATAATTTCTGGCGGTAAGATTTACCAACATCATCCCAGTCTATACCGTGAAAATCGTCACGGTAGAACTTGTCTTTAATTACGCGCCAACTATGGTCAAACATAAATGCACGCTCTGAAGCAGTTTTCAGCTGCATAACAGGATTAGCACTAATTGGCTTTAAACTGATGGTTTCACCAACATCGCCTTGTTTTAACTGACCATCGGCAAGAATAAAGATTTTTTTACCATCGTCGCTAAAGGACATACTAGCCGATCTTGCATTAAGCTTTGCCACTAGCTCTGTTTTATTGTCACGAATAGACTGACGCCATAAATCATAACCTTTTTCAAAGCGGGCTAAGTAATATAGCGCTGTAGTATCTTTGGTAAGATAAGCTTCGCTTAAGTTTGAAGAATGAACAGTAAGACGAACGGTGCGACGTTCAATATTATCCCACTCAATGTCTACAGCTTTTGGCTCTTCAATTTTCTCTTTTGAAGTATCTTCGTCTGTCTCTTTGGCGTTACCTTCTTGGTCTTTATTCGACGCTTTTTCGTCCTTTGTTTCTAACTCTTTTTGTAGCTCATATTCTTCTTCCGACATACGGAATTTATCGTAACTATCTTGTGTTAAAAATGCGGCTAAAACATCGCCTTCACGACCCCAGCTGCCATGATCACGCATACCAAAGCGAGCACTCCACCAAAGCACGACTTCACCATCTGTATGCCAAGTTGGATTACCATTATTATAGCCAGATAAGCTAATATCTTTAGGTTGAGCTGAACCGTCTGATGGGAAAACACCAATATTGTTAACAAATAAGCGGCTTCGTGGTGAGAAACTTGCGGTCATCCAATAACTGTCTGGTGCCCAAGCAAACGACATATCACCATCTGCGTAGGAATAGTTATGCTCTTTACCTAAAGCAATATTTACCTTTTTACTTTCACGGTCAATTACTTGAATTTCATCACGATTTGCTAAAAACGCTATTTTTTTACCATTTGGAGAATAAACTGGTTGGAAGCTGTCTGAGTCAGCTAAGTGAACTACTTCTTCTTTTAATGTCGTTGCGGCAAAAAAGTATGGTTCAGATTCATTTGCAATACTTGTTTCGTATAAACCCCAATGCCCTTCACGTTCTGCAGCGTATAAAAGCGTTTTACCATCTTTATGGAAAGACACTGAACGTTCTTGCTGAGGTGTATTAGTAATGGCACGTGTTGTTTTAAACTCTGTACTGGCAACAAACACTTCGCCACGAGCGATAAAGGCAACTTCTTTTCCATCAGGTGATACTGTATATTCAGTAATTTTTCCACCTAAAGAAACCGGAAGTAATTCATCTTCTTGTATGTCATTAGCTATCGCTATTTCTACATGTGTAGCTGAGCCATTTTTACTCGTATACACGCTACCATGATGTACAAAAGCTAATGTGCCATTATCACTTATCGATAAACTGCGAACAGGATGTTCTTTAAATGTAGTTACTTGCTTTTTGTTGCTGCCATCTAAGTCTGTTTGCCAAACATTAAAAGTGCCAGACTTTTCTTCAGACGTATAATAAAAGCTGTTTTTGTCTTTCCAAACAGGATTGTGATCCCCACCTTCAAAGGTGGTTAACTGTTGATGCTCGCCTGATTTAATGTCTTGCAACCAAATATCACGGGCAAAAGCTGACACATCGTGCTTTCTAAATTGGTTCTCGTAGGATTTTTCATCACGATAAAGCACTTGTTTACCATTTGGAGAATACTGCAGTTCAGATGCTGGTATGGTGGCAAGCATTTCAGGAGTGCTGCCTTTTATTGAAACAGTATAACTTTCAGTTAAACGAGAAGTTGGAAACACCGTTGATTGCTTTGAATCCATTCGGCTCGAAATAAATAATACTTCTTTACCGTCTTTGCTGAAATCTTGTGGAATATCATTCGATGAATGATAAGTTAACCGTTTTGCTTTTCCACCACTTGCAGGCATAACATAAACATCTAAGTTGCCATTTCTGTCACTTGCAAATGCAATTTGTTTCCCATCACGAGACCAAATAGGATGACCATCCCAGTCACTATGAATAGTTAAAGGGCGGGCTGTTCCGCCATTAGCTGGGACTGTGTATATATCGCCTTTGTAAGAGAATGCGATCGTTTTACTGTTGGGTGAGATACTACTGTGTAAAAACCATTCTTCGCTTTTCTCTGCGGCTGTCGCTGTAGTGGCAAACATAGCCAAAGCCGACAACATATACTTTATTCTGTGCATTATTACTTCCTTAATAACTTAAAATATTGTTTACATTTTATTATTGAATACTCAACAAATAAGTTTCTGATACATAAAAATCAATCCTAATAACATTGAAGCTAAGCGATCAGATTTTTTAATTGTATTATTCATAAATGATTTTGATATGGTATATCATTGATGAAATTATGACATGAATTCCATCCCAATTATCAATGCATTAGTCTTATTTATTCTTATACCAATCTCACTAGCTATGTGAACATTTATACTTAATTAATGAAACTGGTATTACATAGCAAACATAAAAGCTAATAAAGATATTACTAGGAGCAACCGCAACCAAACTATTTAATTAAGTAGAATAATACCAAGTCCATTAAGTTAGTCCCCACTCAGAGTTTGCCAGGGATTTGAGAACAAATAGAGTTTTTTACCTATAGTTATTCTATATGAAAGAAATTCTGTGCGGTTATCATATCACTGGAAAGCTCCCAAAGGGCGAGTTGAAAAGGTTTATATGCCGCGTTATTGATTTTGACAAGGGAATAACCATTCTCTTCAATCAATGCCTTGCCGACATGGATGTCGGTACTTAAGTTATGTTTGGAACGTATAACTTGTGCCTCTAAACCTTTTAACTCTCGCTGAGTGAGAAGAAAATTATTGGAATTGGTATAAGGTTCAAGGCGAGGACAAAAGAACCAATACATGGCCCATGTAAAATTATCAGACGAAAAAGTGTTTTATTTTGCGACTTAATTTATTGTGTTAAACGATAAACTGATTGTTATTTGTCAGAAATACAAACTTGAAAAATTTTAGCTAAATCCACACCAACAACTGTACTGAAAATAAAAGACTCCTGATTAAAGTTGAGTCATTAAGCGTAGCTAAAAACTCATAATCAAGTGAGGCCAGTTATCCTGTTATGTGTATTTTAATCGAAACGCTGTACAGGCTAATGATTTATTATTTAATGTAATAAAATTAGGTACATTACCAATAATTTCAAATCCCTGCTTTAATAACACCTGTTTTGAAGCAGGGTTATTTGCTAGTACTTTAGCTTCAAGGAATTGAACACCAAATTCTTTTTTTGCAAATTCAATTAGCGAAGCCAGACAGAGGCTGGCATAGCCTTGAGATAAAAAACGTTTTGAAACCCTGTAACCTACAAAAGCTTTATTAGCACTAATATCTCTTAAATTAGCTCTTGCGACAATTTCATTATCTTTAATCAGTAAACCACAAAACGCAGTACCAGAAATTACCTTATCGAGTTCTGCAGCAATATGTTGTTCAACACCGTGCTCTGAATAAAAATTATTATCTCGAGGTTCAATTAATGATTCAAACCATACTCTATTTTCTAGCTCAAAATCAAATAACGGCTGTAAATGGTGCTTAGATAAAAGTTCAAGCTGCATTGAAATACTCCATACGCATAGACATTATGCTGAATAGGTGAGCGCATAACACTCAACTAAAAAACAAATTAAAATCAACAAAATAATACCAGTTTCATTAATTAAGTGAACAAATTTATATGTAGAAAAAATTGCCAAATACAAGGCATTTATTTCAATAACTAGTTGTTCTAATTATTAAATAAATAACGATGTAGTTGGTGATTTTAGCAAGTAGAAATGATCACATAGTTAGTGAGATTGGT
This sequence comes from Colwellia sp. 20A7, assembly GCF_009832865.1. Classification (NCBI taxonomy): domain Bacteria; kingdom Pseudomonadati; phylum Pseudomonadota; class Gammaproteobacteria; order Alteromonadales; family Colwelliaceae; genus Colwellia; species Colwellia sp. 20A7. The sequence continues at coordinate 2,940,609 of NZ_CP047130.1, forward strand.
ATAATATAATAAATCAACCATTCAAAACGACTTAAAAGCATTAGCTGCTTCTTAATTAGTTTTTAGTGCTGCTTTTAATATAGGCTTTACAAGGAGCCTGTAAATTGATGCTAGCTATTTTTGCTATTCAATTCTTGTAACTGCTCAGGTGTATCTAAGTCAATAAATGCTAATGGCATGTTCTTTATATTCACATATTCATTATTATTTTTAAGGACCTTCTTAGCTCCTTCATCGCCAGATAAAACGATAAGCTCTTTAAAGAAAGAGCGTGGGAAAATAACAGGTGGACTCAAGTGATTACCATCACCCGCAATATGAATTTTATCGGGATTCTTTCGCCAGTCGCTAATTAAGCTAGTCAAATTATCAACAGTCAATTGCCATTGATCCACTAAAAAGATAAGTGCTGCGTCTATATCCTTGTCTAACTCACTTACGCCTTTAGCAATAGAACTTGATAAACCTTGTGACCAGTTATTGTTATTAATTAACGTTAAGTTTTTTGCTGAAGGAAAACCAACTAGGTTTTTTATTAACTGTTCACGTTGAAAGCCTATGACACAAAAGGCTTTAGCATTATCTGATAAGCAAATACTATTCATCATAGATACTTGCCTACGCAATAAACTTTGAGGTGGTTGTTTTTTTTCAGCTACTATTACTAATTGCTTAGGTTGGCCAAGACGAGATGAACTTCCAGCAGCCATTAATAATAGGGCTATTTTTTTATGCTTAAGTTCACAAATCATTAACAACTCTAGAATATAATATTAAGAAATAAAAGTAGGACTATAATTTTATAGTAGAACCACTTTGTCAAACACACTTAAAAAATAGAATTATCTTATAACTAGATTTCTCAATAAAAACACGATGTCTGCACAAGTCATTTAACATCTATTTCACTAAATGTATTGGACTATCAACCTTACTAGTTTTTGCTTCTTTAGGTGATGTAATCGATACATCTTTAGTGACAGATTCACCATTTTGATATCTGTGATATGAACACTGTTTTAAGCCTATTTGATAACAAAAATCATTAAAACTTTGTAAGTCATCACGAGTAATTGTCTCTCCTTCTTGAGTTAATAAGCCATCTATATACATAGAATCACCATTAATATTACAATTAGCAATAGCTGAATACGGTTTACCATACTCATCAACTTTTAACGCTCTGACCATTTTAACTTCGAAAATCCAATCACCAATTTGCACATGCTTTGACATTGACTCTGTCACTTGAAACTCCGAAAATAAAGTACATATAATAAGCTATTAATTATACATTTGATTAACATTAAAATCTAAATAAAACATTATTTTTATATTATATTAAAAACAGTAACTTAAGGTTTACTTTTATTTACAATTGAATAAAAGTAACAAAAGCTTCGCTAGTTTGTTTTAATCAGTTATTCTTTCTATCATTATTTCTCATCAATATTTTGACTACTATTCACTATGTTAAAAAGAATTATTATTTCTTTATTACTTATCAGCTCCCTTATTATCGCTTTTACCGCAACTTGGATATATAGCCAAATAGACAGTGCGTTACCTATTTTAGATGGTAAAAAAACAGTCTTTGGTTTAACAAAAAGTGCGACAATCGAACGCGATGAGCAAGGAATTGTCACAATAAAAGCCAGTAACCGGCTTGACGTTGCGGTAGCAACAGGTTTCGTTCATGCACAAGAACGCTTTTTTCAAATGGATTTATTAAGACGTAACTCAGCAGGTGAATTATCGAGTTTATTTGGCTCTGTTGCCCTTGAATATGATAAATCTATTCGTATTCACCGCTTTAGAGAAAGAGCGACTGACATAGTTAATCAGCTACCTGCAGAGCAAAAAGCATTACTAAAAGCTTATACTCGCGGCGTAAATCAAGGTTTAAAATACATAAGCTCACACCCCTTTGAATACCTTTTACTTCAACAAGAGCCCACACAGTGGAGCGAAGAAGACTCTATTTTAACTATTTTCAGTATGTATATAGACCTTCAATATACCGATGGAAAACGTGAACGTACTTTAGGTTTAATGAAAGCTATTTTATCTGCTGATGTTTATGATTTTTTAAACCCTAACGGAAGTATTTGGGATGCAACCATTGATAATAGCCAATATCAATCATCGAAAATGCCAACAGAGGCTTGGCCGTCTGCATCAAGTGCGAACATATATACCGAAAATAGCAGTGACTTAGTTAACAATAAAACTCCCTCAACATATCAAGCAGATGAATTTCCAGGATCGAATAACTGGGGAATATCAGGGAATATAAGCAGCACAGGCAGTGCCATTATTGCTAATGATATGCACTTAGGAATACGTGTACCTAATACTTGGTTTAGAGCAAGTTTTGAATATCCGAGCATAGCGAATAAAAAAGTAAAAATTACTGGAGCAACACTACCTGGTACACCTAACATTACTGTAGGTAGTAATGGTCAGGTTGCCTGGGGGTTTACTAATAGCTATGGTGATTATAGTGATGTAATTAAAATAAAAAGTGTTAATAACGACACCCAATATATGACCAACAATGGTGCTAAAGACTTCAGTTTTCATAAACAAATAATTGCCATTAAAGATGAACAGCCTGTTGAAATTACCATTAAAGAAACTATCTGGGGCCCTATTATAGGTAAAAATAGCCAAGGTGAATTACTTGCCTATCGTTGGGTTGCTCACGACAAAGAAGCCGTGAACTTTATAGCAACCGAATTAGAACTTGCGACCAGTGTAAAAGAAGCATTTACTATTGCCGCACGTAGTGGTATTCCATCACAGAACATGATGGTAGGGGATAAATCAGGTAACCTTGGCTGGACAATTATGGGCCCTATCCCAAAGAAATTTGGTAACACCGGCGAAACACCAACCTATTGGCATAATGGTGACAATGGCTGGACAGGCTATTTATCTCCTGCGCATTACCCTCAAGTTTTAAATCCAAAAGACAATCGATTATGGACGGCTAATTCTCGTGTTGTTGGTGGTGTGATGTTAGAAAAAATAGGTAATGGTGGTTATGCATTAGGAGCACGCTCTAAACAAATTCGTGATAACTTATTTTCACTTAACACGTTTAATGAAAAGTCTTTATTAGCTATTGGTTTAGATGATCGCGCTACATTTTTACAACCTTGGACAGATTTTCTTATCACTAAAGTACTTAATGACGACGCTTTAACCAAGGAAGCTATAGCGGCACATAAGCAATTTCAACAAGTTAAAGACTTACTATCAGAAGACAAGGCATTAAACGCGAGCATAGATTCAGTAAGTTATAGAATAGTAAGAAACTTTCGTATTAATGTTCGTGATTTAGTTTTTAGTGAACTTAATAGTACGCTCAAAAATATCGATGGTATCTATAGCTTTCGTAGTATTAGCGCTCAAATTGAAGTGCCTTTATGGCAATTGGTTAATCAACAACCTGATAATTTTTTAATGCGACCTTTAAATAGCTGGCAAGCAGTGTTTAACCAAGCACTACAACAAACAATTGATGATATGACCTATCTCGATGAAAACAACAAACAAGCGCTAACCAAAGCGACTTGGGGGCAACAAAATACAACCGAAATAAACCACCCGCTTAGTCAATCAATCCCCTTTATTGGCCAGTGGTTAGACATGCCAGCTAAAGCACTTTCAGGCGACAGCTATATGCCAAAAGTGCAAGGTAAACGCTTTGGTGCATCAGAGCGTATGGTCGTTTCACCCGGCCATGAAGAAACGGGTATTTTTCATATGCCAACAAGCCAATCTGGTCATCCATGGAGTCCTTACTACGGTAAAGGACATAGAGATTGGGAACAGGGGGTTGCCTCCCCTTTCCTACCAGGTGAAACTAAATATAAACTGACACTACTGAGTTATTAATCATTATTCTTAACTATAAAAACATTAACTTTAAAAATACTAACGATACAAAGGAAAAAAATGACGATATTAATTTGGTGCCTCTTTATTGCAGGGCTACTTCCATTAGTTGCTAAAGCCCCCGTAGTTTTCGCAATGAACAAACTTGGTGGTTACGACAACAATCACCCAAGAGAACAACAAAGCAAACTTACCGGGTTTGGCGCCCGAGCCTTAGCCGCGCACCAAAATGCGTTTGAATCATTTATTATCTTTGCACCAGCCGTATTGTTAGCAATAGCGACTCATCATATTGGTGCTAATATCACATTATTAGCCATAGTCCATGTTTGTGCGCGAGTGGCTTATAATATTCTTTATTTAATGAATATTGATAAACTACGCAGTGTGGTGTGGTTTATTTCAACCTTGAGCAGCCTTAGTATTATTGTTTTATGTATCCCATAAAGTACAATTACAACAAAAAACGGTCTAAATAAACTATTGACAGAAATCACTCAAGCTCGCTAGAGTAGTGGCTCTAGCGAAGTACTGATCTAAAACCTTCATTTGGAAGGTTTTTTCATAAACAGAACAGCATAAATTAGCAAAATAGGAAATAAAAGTGAGCGAAAAATTAGATTTGAATGAAATACGTAAAGAAATTACAAGCTTAGACAATGAACTATTAACCTTATTTGCTAAACGTCGCGCGCTCACACTTAATGTTGCTAAAAGTAAAGTGCAACAAATTCGTCCTATTCGTGATCAACAACGTGAACAAGAGCTATTAATTCGCTTAATCAAACAAGGCAAAGAATTAGGCTTAGACGCGCATTATGTTACAAGTGTTTTTCAAACTATTATTGAAGATTCAGTTTTAAATCAACAAGCTTATTTACAAAACTTAACAAATCCGAATATTCAAACACCTACGGTTAGTGTTGCCTTCTTAGGTGACAAAGGTTCATACAGCTACTTAGCAAGTCATCGTTACTTCTCAAGACGCGCTGAAAAAATTATAGAATCTGGTTGTCAAAATTTTGGTGATATTTTACAACAAGTGGAATCAGGTCAAGTTGACTACGGTATGTTACCTATTGAAAATACTAGCTCTGGTAGTATTAATCAGGTTTATGACTTACTTCAACATACCAATTTATTTATTGTTGGCGAAATAACCCAGCCTATTGAACATTGCTTGTTAACCGCAGTTAATACCTCTTTAGATAAAATAAAAACAATTTATGCTCATGGTCAACCTTTTGCACAATGTAGTAATTTTTTAGATAAACAAAACAATATTCGTATTGAGTATTGTGACAGCACCGCAGATGCCATGGTAAAAGTTTCAGAGCAACAAGATGAAACAATTGCAGTTATTGGTAGTGAAGAAGGTGGACAATTATATAAATTACAAGCCTTAGAAAAATCAATCGCCAATCAAAACGAAAACCATTCACGCTTTATTCTTGTGGCGAGAAAAGCGGTGGATGTAGCAGAGCAAATTCCAGCAAAAACCGCTATTATTTTAGCAACCGGTCAAAAAGCAGGAGCTTTAGTTGAATGCTTGTTAGTGCTAAAAGAAAAAGGCATTAATATGTGTAAACTTGAATCTCGTCCTATTCAGGGCCGTCCATGGGAAGAAATGTTTTATATTGATGTAGAAGCAAACTTAAAGAGTTTTGCTTTACAAGAAGCGATTAATGAAATTACTGCTCACACAAACTTCATTAAGGTATTAGGCTGTTACCCTATCGAACATATAAGCCCAACGAGTGTTCCAAGCAATAAGATTTAAAACCAAAAAATAACAATGTAGACGAGCTACCAATCGTCTACATTATTCTCTTCAGATATTACCTTCCACTTGCATAACCTTCTACGAATTAAAACTAATCAGAGCAATATTAATTAGAACAGCATTAATAATACCAGTTTCATTAATTAAGTGAACAATTTTATACGTAGAAAAAATCGCCTAATACAAGGCATTTATTTCAATAACTAGTTGTTCTAATTATTAAATAAATAACGATGTAGTTGGTGATTTTAGCAAGTAGAAATGATCACATAGCTAGTGAGATTGGTATAAATAGAAAAAAGTGCTAACTATAGCAAACCTCTCCAAGGAAACATTTCAAGTTAAAGACTCTAAACAATGATATCTACTGCATTATTTATGTCAGTTATCGGAATGTAATATAAAGGTAAAGGTACAGCTACAATAGTAATTAAACGCGACTAGCCTAATATAATTAAAAGCCTAATCGCGTAAATTTCATTATTCTTTTGTATCTAACGCTGTATTAGTTGTTAATGCTTTTTGCTTTTCTGCGATTTGATTCGCAATCGCTAATGGTGAACCCGTATTTCTACAAAGCCAGTAATAAGCTCCAGGCACAATAAACAAAGTAAACACACTCGCCAATGAAACACCGGCAAAAATAACAACACCAATAACCATTCTACTTTCAGCGCCAGGCCCTGATGCAAAAACTAATGGTACAGCACTCGTAACCGTAGTAAACGTTGTCATAACAATAGGTCTTAATCGTTGTTGTGCCGCGCTAATTAATGCTTCTTCAAACATAATACCTTTATCGCGAAGCTGGTTAGCAAATTCTACAATTAATATCCCATTTTTGGCGGACAGGCCAATTAACATCACAATACCAATTTGACTATATATATTTAAGCTCATCCCCATCAACTCAAGTCCCGTAAGCGCACCAACTAAACCTAAAGGAACAGTCAAAAGTATAACCAAAGGATGAACAAAACTTTCAAATTGTGCCGCTAGCACTAAAAAGGTAATTAACAAGGCTAATAAAAACACCAGTAAAATAGAGCTACCTGACTCTTTTAATAATAACGATTGTCCTTTGTAGTCTATTTGTGTTTCTTCAGGTAAATGTTGGTCCGCAACATTTTCTAAGAATTTTAAAGCGTCGCCCAAAGCATATCCATCGGCTAAGTTTGCAGTAATAGTAATGCTGCGTAATCGATTATAGCGATTCAGTTGAGATGACGTAGCGTCTTCAGTAATAGTAATTAAGTTTGATAACGGAATTAACTCATCTGAACTTGATGAACGAACATAAATATTGTCAATATCAGCAGGACTTCTATATTGCATTTCATCCCCTTCAACAATCACATCATACTCTTCACCACGATCAACAAACGTGGTTACTCGGCGCTGCCCTAACATGGTTTCTAACGTTTGTGCGATATCACCAACAGACACACCTAAATCGTAAGCTCTGTTACGGTCTATCTTCACCATAAGTTGTGGATACGTTTCTTTATAATCACTATCAATAGAGGATAAATTAGGATTCTTTTGCGCTTCCTCAATAACAATATCGCGCCACTTTGCTAGCTCACTGTAGGTATTACCTTGTAATACAAAAGCCACAGGCGAGCTACCGCCACCGCCGCCAATACCACGGCGCATAATAGCAAAAGCTCTTACATCGGTAACATCTTGTAATTCTTTATTTATTTTCCCAATAAATTCAAACGTATCAAAGCTTCGCTCGCCCCAATCAGGCATACCAACAACAGCAGTACCACCTTTCCCACCAAAACCAGGTACTCGTACTATTACGCGATCAAGCTCACTACGCTCTTGATACGCTAATAGCTTTTCTTCTATTGTTTGCATGTTTTTTACATTATTTTCGTAACTTGCACCCTCAGCACTTTGCATCACAATAAAAAAGTTACCACGGTCTTCTTTCGGTGTGTATTCAGCAGGTAGCTGTATAAATAACAAGTACACCGCGACAAGTGATACCGCTACAATACTAATAATAAGGAAAGGTTGATGAATACTTTTCGATAAAGCGCGCCCATAAGCAGCTTCAAAACTCGCAAAATTTCTATCTAAAAACTGACCAAATGACGAACTACGTTTTCTGTATTTCAACATTTTTGAACACATCATTGGCGTCAACGACAAAGCCGTAATACTTGAAAAAATAACAGCTGCTGCGATCGCAATAGCAAATTCTGTAAATAACCGACCGACATTACCTGATAAAAAGACTAAAGGCACAAATACTGCGACCAAAACCAAAGTAGTAGCAATAACAGCAAAAGCAACTTCTCGCCCGCCTTCATAAGCCGCCATTAAAGGCGTTTGTCCGTTTTCGATACGACGATAAATATTCTCTAAAACTACAATGGCATCATCAACCACCAAGCCTATTGCTAAAACAAGCGCTAGTAAGGTCAGTAAATTAATAGAAAAGCCAAACCAAGAAAGTGTCATCATTGATCCAATCAAGGCCACAGGTACAGTAACAGCAGGTATTATCGTTGCTCTAACATTCCCCAAAAATAAGAATATAACCAACACAACCATCAACATAGCGATAATTAGTGTGCTGTAAACCTCATCAATTGAGCCTTCTATAAAGACAGATGAGTCATAGCTGTTAATAATTTTAGTTCCAATAGGTAATGAACTACGTACTGCTATCATTTCCTTACGTGCTTCTTTTACTACTTCTAATGTATTCGCTTTTGACTGTTTGATAATACCCAGTCCAACCATGTTGTTGCCATTTCCACGGAACAAATTTTCATCATCTTGAGCGGCAACACTCACATGAGCTATATCGCCTAAACGCACCAACGAGTTGTCATCAGCTCGAGCAACAGCCATATTAGAAAAATCTTCCGCGGTTAAATAACTACGTTGTACTCTTATTGAGAAATCTCGCTCAATAGATTCAACTCGACCCGCCGGTAATTCAATATTCTCACTACGTAAGGTTGACTCTATATCTTGTACCGTTACGTTACGAGCAGCCATAGCAGAACGATTTAATAGTATTTTCATCGCATACGTCCGTCCCCCACCTACACGAACTCGGGCAACACCATCAACAACAGCAAATCGATCAACAATATATCTATTAGCATAATCGGTTAACTCTAACGTCGTCATATTCTCGCTTTGTAAGGCAAACCAAACAATAACGTCTTCGTCATCATTCGCTTTAGAAACTTCAGGAGGATCGGCTTGTTCAGGAATATTATTTAAGGCACGTGATATACGATCACGAACATCATTGGTCGCGGCATCAATATCACGGTCTAAATGAAATTCAATCGTAATATTTGATCGCCCTACTCGCGAGTTTGATGTTATGGTTTTAACCCCCTCAACACCACTAATTCTATCTTCAAGTACTTGCGTTATTTTTGTTTCAACAATGGCTGCCGAGGCACCAGGATAATTAGTATTAATGCTGACAACAGGTGGATCAATATCAGGGTATTCTCTTAAAGGTAATAGTAGAAAAGCGACAATACCAAACGTAACTATCAGTAAATTAATTACTGTGGCAAAAACAGGCCTTTTAACAGAGAGATCAGATAAAATCACTTAACTTCTCCCGCTACGATTGGGCTTTCAAACTGATTAATTATTTTTACTTTAGTGCCATCACGTAACTTCAATGCGCCTTCAATAACAACTAACTCTTGTTGCGTAACACCACCGATTATTTCAACTACTCCAGGTAAGCGACGTCCAATAGTCACACTTTTACGCATAGCAATTTTATCTTGTTCACTTTCTAGAATAACAAAAACATAATGCTTATCTTCTATAGGAATGATAGAGCTCTCAGGTAATTGCAATAATGTTTCAACTTGTCTTACTAATTCAATATTAAGTAACATACCCGGGCGTAACGCTAAATTTTCATTAGGGATTATCGCTCTTACTTTTAAAGAGCGTGTTATCGGATTAATACGAGTATCAATTGAGCTGATCTTTCCAATAAATTGTCGTTTCTTATAAGCAGAACTAAGGGCTGTAATTGATTGCCCTAATTTAATTGTCGGTAGAAATCGTTCAGGTAAATCAAAATCAACCTTAATTACAGATAAATCATCAAGGCTTGTAATCACGCTACCAGCATCAATGTAGCTTCCAACACTGACATCTCTAAAGCCTAAAACACCATCAAAAGGTGCTTTTATAATAGAATCATTTACCCGTGTACGTGCACTTCGCAATTGTGCAGCAATGGCTTTGGTTTTAGCTTCTTGTTGATCAACTATTGATTTAGAGGTTGCTTTTGAACTTAATAAGTCTTGAAAACGTTTTAATTGCGCGACTGATTCAGATAAATTAGCTTCTAACTCACTTACTTTGGCTAATTCTTCCTGATTATTTAAACGAACAAGTACATCACCCTTTTTTACTAGCTCGCCATCATTAAAAGAAATCTTCTCAACTAAATCTGCATACTTAGTTGTAATAAAAACTTTCTCATTCGCTCGGGTAGTCCCTATCGCTTCAATACTGTCCCTAAATTTATTAAATTTTGCAGTAGTTACTTTAACTGACACAATACGTTGATATTCTGCTTCTTCTTTTTCTTCGGCAGGCCATTGGATATAAACTACAATACTTATAAGTAAAAATAGAATAATAAATAAAGGTAAACGGTTCATGATAGAGCTGTTATTAGACATAGATTAAAGTCTCAATTTTTTAATAATTAGTATAAGAAAACTTTTATAGTATAAACTAATGCAATATACATGACATTTACCTGACCTACTATTTACCTTAGAATATCAACCATTAACCGCAAACGAGATACAACTTTGAATAAACTAGCTGTTTTAGCCTTTTCTATACTCATATTTTTAAGCACTATGCTTTGGTATTTAGCCAACGGATCCCTTAATGAATACATAAAAAGTCAAATAGAATTACAGGGACATTATTACAGTGGGCAAACAACATCACTTTTGCTAGCTGAATTTTCTGATAGTACTAATAGTGCTCAACTCAATCAACTTACTTTAGCCAATATAAGCCATTATCAAGCGGAAAATTTACTGACCGTTGATGAAGCTATTGTCGAATTATCTGCAATACAAAACCGCACTTTAGTTACTGCAATAAAGAAGGTAACAGTCAATAAACTCACCATAAATATTGAGGAAGATAAAAACAACATCAATAATATTGACCAACTTATACAAACAATCAGTCTAACACTTGCTAAGGACTACCCTCAAAGTTACCCGGCAATAAGTGCCAAGATATATGCCCAGGAACACCCAGATCTTGATGCTGAGCAATATGCAAAAAATCATCCCGAAGCAAGATCGATCGATGAGCCGACTAAAACAAAGAAAAGTAGAGGGAAAGCTAAACTAAAAGTGACAATAGCGGCTATCAACATTAAAGATCTAGAGCTAAATATTATAAGAAATGGCATCACCCAATCGATACTAAAACATAATATAACAATCGAAGGAATAGGTGGAGATGAGGGTTTAGAGGCGAATCAAATTGGCGGCGAAATTTTGCTAAAGATTCTTAGCTTAGCAAGTGATTAGCTCAGCATTAGATAGTTTGCGCTAATCTATAAGCAACTTGTGTTTTACAAAAGACAGATTAAGCTTAAATAGTATAAGTCTATAAAACGCTAAAAAATAATAAATAGGTGCATTCAGTCATGTCAATATTCAAGCTTTATCCTTGTAAATTAATAGTATTAGGCACCTTTTGTTTCATACAATTATCTTTAATTAATCTCCATGCAACTGAATTTGAAGTGACCTCAATGATTGGTCACAACTTAAGTCCAGATCTTAGCAGTAGTTCAACAGATACTTTACCAACCAGTAACGAAAATAATATTGCTTTAGCATTTGCATGGCAAGACTCCACATCAGGACAAGGTCAAATTTTAGTTAACTATATTTCTCGTGATTTTACTGATAATACTACCCAGTCAACACACTCTTTCGATACTCTTTATGCTCACTTTAGTGGTGTGGGTTACTTTAAAGAAAGAAACTATATAACTACCGTCAGCTTAGGTATTGGCGCAACTTACTTTAGTAGCGATTTTGATGATGTAATTTCACCTTCAATCACTGCAGCTATTGGCACTCGATATACGCTATCAGATTCGTTAACATTAATTACTGAAGTACGTGGATATGCCACACTAACTGACGATGACGACACTTTATTTTGCGAAGGCGATAACTGCTTAGCACATTTCGATGATGCAGTATGGTTTGATACGCAAATATCAATAGGGATAGCCTACAGTTTTTAGCTTCTTTCAAATCTGAAAAATTAATACCTTTTAGAAATAATAAACAAGTTCAAAGGCCGAGTTAGTTGAAATTAATAAAATTATTCTCTTAAAACTCGCTTTTATTTATTTAGATCAAGATAAAAAATAATAATACTGGTATGTTAGCTTAAATTTAACCTTAAGTTTTGTGAGGAAATGTGACATCAACAAGCCAGCAATTAATCTCTGTTACAGATCGTAATGGTGTATTTACCTATGTTAATGAACATTATTGTAATTCTACCGGTTATGACGCTTCCGAATTACAGACAAAGAACATCAAACAATTAACACATACAGATATGCCGAACATAGTGACTGATGAATTATCTGACACTTTATCAAAAGGCTTTTCTTGGCATGGGGTCATGCGAATAAAAACCAAGCAAAATGAAGATGTTTGGCTTGATACTTTTACTACTCCACAGTATGAAAAAGGCCAAGTAGTGGGTTACCAATCAATCAGTAAGATTGCTGATTCAAGCTTACAAAAAAATGCTCATAGTATTTACAATGCATTAAATAGAAAAAATAAATGGGCTATTTTTGAATTAACCAAAAACCACAAGTTTTTATTTTTAGTGCTCCTTTCAATAATAAGCCAAATATTTATTTATTTTTATATTGGATTAACCACCTCAATTATTGCGGCATTAAGCGCCATAGCCCCCATTTTAGTTTTTTGGTCAGATATAATTCCTACCGCCCAAAGAGCACAAAAAATGCAAAATGTATTCGACTCTATTTCTCGGAAAATTTATTTTGGTAAAGGCACAGCAAGTATATTTGATTTTAACTTTTCGATGTTAAAAACTAAAATCAAAGCCATTTTAGATCGCACAATAGATGCAGCTACGCCAATAAAAACGGTTATGGCCAAAGTATCAGAAGGTCTTGATGAGAGCAGAGAAACCTTAGCAGAACAAAAAAGAGGGATTGAAGAACTCAATACCTCAATGGCACAAATGCAATCATCAACCACAGAGATTGCACATAACACAACAATTGCGGCCGGTGATTTAGAAAGTACCTTTTCACAATGTGAACAAGCACAACAAGATATTTACCAAACCACAAATAAAATACAAAACTTAGCAAAATCAGTTGAAAGTGCATCAAGCTCAGCAAATAGCTTAACGCAATCGGCAAATGGCGTTGGAGAATTAATGGAAGATATTCAATCCATTGCTGATCAAACTAACCTACTTGCTTTGAATGCAGCAATTGAAGCGGCACGAGCAGGTGAACATGGACGAGGCTTTGCTGTTGTTGCTGGTGAAGTGAGAAACTTATCCTCACGTACTCAAGACTCCGCAAAAGAAATTCATCAACGTTTAACGGTTATGCTTAACACCATTCAACAGTGGGTTGAGCTAATGAATAAAAATAAAGAAGAAGCTAATTTTTGTGTTGAAAGCGCACATGCGTCACACAGTACAATAGATTTAGTTGTTGATAGAATGCAAAATATTAGCCACGCAGCAACACAAATAGCTATCGCAGCAGAAGAACAAAGCGTGGTATCGTCTCAAATAACCAGTCATCTTGATGATATTAGTAACACGACAGAAAAATCATTATCAGAAACAGATAATGTTGCGCAACAAATGCTATTACTTGCGAAAAGTGTTGAAGGGATTACCGATGTGGCAAACACTTTTATTCCTAAACAATAAAGCTAGGGGGAACTATAATTTATCCTAGCTTCCCCTAGCCTTAAATTTTGGTTTTTACCCATAGCTTTAATATTAGTTTTAATATTGGCTTTTAATGATTAAAGCTAATGTTTTTTCAATTCATTAGCTTTTAATAACATTGCCTTACTTTCTGCTAAAAAGTCATCGGCATAATCACCAAACCAATGAGAAACCTGTTTAAACATACTAACAAAAGCTTCTTTATCGCCTACTTCAACTTCTTCTAATAATTCTAAAAAGCGATAAGCAAAGCGTTTCATCATCGTGATATTATCGGGATTAGAGAAAATAATATCTGAATACAAAATAGGATCTTGAGCGAATAGTCGACCAACCATAATGAGCTCTAAACGATAAATAGGAGAACTCATATTGACCAAATTCTCAATATCAGCCCCTTCCGACATTAAATGATAACCATAAGCTATCGTAGAGAAATGTCGCATCACTTGTACCATTGACATAGCTTGATCATGCTCATGTGCTGACACTTGGTAGGTTTTAGCTCCCCATACTCTAAATTGTTGTAACAGCCATTCATATTTAGCTTTATCGCGGCCATCACAAACAATAATAGTTTGTTTAATGAGCCCAGTTACATCAGGACCAAACATAGGATGCAAGCCAACAACAGGTCCTTGATGCGCTTTCATCATTTCAAATAAAGGCGTTTCTTTGATACTGGTAAAATCAGCTAAAATACAGTCATCCGGTAAGTTATTTAACTCATGAATAACCTTAGAGGTTAAACGAATAGGCACGGCAACAATTACCACACTAGCATCGGCTAAAATGGCTTTACTTTGCGGCCAGTCTTCTTGTTCAATAACGGCAACTTGATAGCTAGAGCGCTGAAATAAATCAACAAAAATACTACCTAGTTGTCCTTTACCACCAACAATAACGACTTTATTGCAATTAGGGTTAATACATTGATAACCACTAGCATCTTGACTTATATAAGAATCACGCATTAATCGACGTAAAATATCTTCAATTAAATCGCCACTTAATCCGGCTTCTTCAGCTTGTTGCCGACGCTGCTGAATTAATGCTGCTTCTCTGTCGGGCGCAAAAATAGGCATGCCTTCCGCGCTTTTTAACTCGCCTACCTTTGTCGTCACAGCAAGTCGTTTAACTAATAACTTCACTAATTTACTATCAATGTCATCAATCTCATCGCGCAACACTTTAAGATTGTCATCAAAATTACTCATAGTTTCTCTTACAGCTAATTTAATAAACAACAGGTGCTTAATAAGTCTGATGCTGAATCCATTATAAATTCAGCATCCCACTGTGTTTAAACACGTTTCTTAAGCACCTCATGAAGCATAGCATCGGCTTCAACCAATAAGGCTTTAGTACTATCTAAGTCAATACAAGCATCAGTAACCGATACGCCATATTCCATATCGGCAATAGCTAAGTCACTACTTTGATTACCTGCTTTTATATTACTCTCAAGCATTATACCAATAATTGATTTATTTCCTTCAACAATTTGATTAAAAACATTCGTTGCAACCAGTGGTTGGCGACGGTAATCTTTATTTGAATTACCATGACTACAATCAACAACGATACCTGATTTTAAATTATGCTTAGCTAAAATGTCTTCACATTCTTTAATATTCACACTGTCATAATTTGGCTGTTTACCGCCACGTAAAATAACATGACCATCCGGGTTACCAGACGTTTTAATTAACGCTACCTGCCCTTGCGGATTAATTCCCATAAAGCGATGTGAAGAAGCTGCAGACTGTAATGCATTAATAGCCACATCTAAACTGCCATTTGTGCCATTTTTAAAACCTATAGGCATTGATAAACCACTTGCCATTTCTCTATGCGTTTGTGATTCAGTAGTACGCGCACCAATAGCTGACCAGCTAAATAATTCTGCTAAGTATTGTGGACTAATAGGATCAAGTGCTTCAGTAGCTAAAGGTAAGCCTAACTCTGTTAAGTAAATTAATAATTCACGTGCTTTTCTAAGACCTGACTCTACATCAAAAGATCCATCCATATGAGGATCATTAATTAAGCCTTTCCAACCAACAGTGGTACGAGGTTTCTCAAAATAAACGCGCATTACAATGTAGAGAGAATCTTGGTATTTATCATGAAGCTTCTTTAATTCACGTGCATACTCTTTAGCACCTTCTACATCATGTACTGAACATGGACCACTAATCACAAGAAAACGCGGGTCACGCTTATGCGTAATATCCGCAATGATTTTACGCGCAGATTTTACAAAAGCTCTACCTGGATCTTTTAAAGGTAACTCATTTCTAAGTTGCTCTGGCGTTATTAGTACATGCTCTTCATTAACATGAATATCATTTAAAGTGCTTTTGTGAGCCTTATTGTCAGCAGTTAAAGTTGCCATAATTATTTTCCTAAAATTAATAATCTAAAATTGATGATTGAAAATACACAGAATAAAACAAGATTTACAGAAAATATTGAAAAGATAAAATTGTAATTTTAGAGGCTTACAGCTTAATCAAAAATAAAAACATAAAATCGTAAAGATTTAATTACGTACTTTGTAATGTTATTTTTACACATAATTTTATTATAGTACAGCGTAAATTTTAAAAAATTCATCCGTCATTACCGCTTTCATATAACCGTAATATTTACGTTATGTAATTGTCATATTCAATTTCTACACTGTCACTAGATTAGTAAAGCTCTGATAAATAATTTTAATCACTCTTAATACTCAATAAAGTGAGAATAATATGAACAACATAATGAAAAGTAGATTAACAAAAATAGTATTTACTTTATCTTTAAGTACGACAGCGCTAATAACAAGTATGACTAGCGCCCATGCTAATAGTCGCGACACAATTACAGCTGTCGGCTCTTCCACGGTATACCCTTTTTCAACGGTTGTTGCTGAGCGTTTTGGTAAAAGTACCGACTTTAAAACATCAAAAATTGAATCTACCGGCACTGGTGCTATGAAACTATTCTGCTCTAGTAATGCGATTAACACACCCGATTTATCAAATGCTTCTCGCCGTATGCAAAAAAGCGAATTTGATATGTGTGCTAAAAACGGTGTAACAAGCATCACTGAAGTGCTTATTGGTTATGATGGTTATGTGAATATATTGTTTATTTAGTCGAAAGCAAAGATGTTCGACACGCTACAATGGAACAAATTAGAGCATCAATAGAAAAGTAACAAAAGAGTTTATTACACAGTAACTTACATCGTTAATGGTCTAAACAAGTAGGGTTTCGACTGATTCAACAGGTTAATGCTATTTTAACTCAGCCGACATCATTTACTTAGTAGACGCCTTTTAAAGAGAGATCCCACTGTTAGTCGCCTGTTTAATAATGCCTATCAATGAAAGATGCTTCAACTTTCCCATAAAACTTTGTAGACTCACTACACAAAAAATATCACTACTAAAGATAAAACCTATGCAAACAATAGTTACCCCAGAATCATGTCCTTTTTGTCAGGGGGATAATACTTGCATGGTTAATGATATAAAATCTTGTTGGTGTAGTAACACGCCAGTCCCTGCTGAATTAATTGCTTTAGTACCAACGCACCTACAACGTAAAGCATGTATTTGTGTTGCCTGTATAAATCTATTTAATGAGAACCCGTCACTCTTTATGAAAAAACACTCAAAAAGAACAGCTAACTAAGTATATAGTTAGATGAAAAAACTCATAGCACAGATTAAACAATGCCGCTTATGTGAAAATATTTTACCCTGCGAGCCTAACTCTGTATTTCAAATAAGCGAGCAAAGTAAAATTCTCATTTTAGGTCAAGCACCAGGAATAAAAGCTCATCAAACATCTATCCCTTTTGATGATAAAAGTGGCGATAGGTTAAGAGTATGGCTAGGCGTAAATAAATCCCAGTTTTATAATGACGAACTATTTGCCATTTTACCCATGAGCTTTTGTTATCCTGGTAAAGGTAAATCGGGTGATCTGCCACCACTGACTCTTTGTGCGCAAATATGGCGTGATGCACTATTGGCAAAGCTTACTAATGTAGAATTAACAATAATATTAGGGAAATATGCTATTGCATGGCATTTACATACCAAAGCCCCGGTTACACAGCTAGCACAGCAATGGCAAACGCTATTAAACTCAAAAAAAATTGTACTTCCACACCCCAGTCCTCGAAATAATATTTGGTTAAAGAAAAATAGCTGGTTTGAAGATGATGTTATTCCTAAACTTCAAAGTAAAATTCAAGAACTAATTTAAAAACAGGGAAAGGCAATCTATTCTATTTAAAAGATCGTTTATACATTCCTTAAAACGGTCTTTTATTGAAATAAAAGTCAATTCATCGTATCTTAATATTACTTGCTTATACTTTTTATATTAATCATATTGGATACGTTAAAATAATGAACAAACCCAACAGCTCATTGTTACTCTTCATTTTTATGTTAACAAGCCTCCTGTTGGGTTGTAACTCAAATAAAGAGCCTAAAATGTCTGAAAAAGAAGTGGCTACCTCTTTTTTTAATGCTATTTATAATGAAAAAGACATCGATAAAGCTCTAGCTTTAAGCTCCTCTGACTTTAAAAAAGAGTTAGAAAAGTACCATACCGCCAGCAATGTCGCTCGTCGTTTATTCAATATGAGCTTTGAATCTGTTTCATTACATACCTCAGCCCAGAAAAAACAAATACTTGATAATTATAATATTCAAGTAACTATGACGATACAGTTCAACGGCAAACGTAATGGTAATAATTACAAAGATTATAAAAAAATTAGATTAATTAGAGACAATAATCAATGGTTGGTCGATAAGTTAATGGAATACTAATCTTACTGTAAATTCTCCCTTAACATTAAGAGAAGTAATATCACTCAACTAAAAAAAGAGCATATATGTGCTCTTTTTTTTTGTTAAACATTATTTTTTGATTACTATCATTTAGCAAAAAATATCACTACATTAGCCCTAACAGGTTAATTAACAATTAAGCTTTTTCATTTTATTTATATTTCAATAATTAAAATGAATAATAATTATCACTAAAGTCTAACTCTCTTTTTTCACGCCGCTCATCTTTATAAGCCTCAATTTCTCGCCATTTACGCTTACTTTGTTTTTTGTTTTTCTTTTTTTCAAATTCTGTATCTTCTTCAAAATCACTAAAGTCTAATTCTTGCCATTGTTCATCTTGCATAATAAATACTCGTATAGGTAATGTTTATTGCAATATAAATAGCTAATATGACAATTTGTTTACAAAAAAATTAAAGTAAAATGATAGTTACTTTTTTAATGAAATAACCTCAATAAATAACTGATTTAAAGCTTACTTTACTTTAGCGAGTAAGTTGACAATAATGTAAATTCACAATATCAATATACCGCTGATATATAACACTATAAGAGTTTATTTATGACTACCAATAATAACCACAAAGATAACTTCACTATTCCACAAGAAGCATTTGATTGGTATGACGAATATGCTCATGGCATGATTGATAGAAGAACATTCATGAAACGTCTGGCAAGTTTAGCCGTTGTTGGTATGAGCACTAATATACTCGCCTCAGCATTATTACCAAACTACGCGCAAGCTGAACAAGTTTCATTTAATGACGAAGACATCACTGCAAGTTATGAAACATTTGAGTCGCCCCTAGGACTTGGTAGCGTTCAAGGTTACTTTGTTAAACCTGCTAATTTATCAGGCACTGCCCCTGCTATTTTGGTAGTACACGAAAATAGAGGATTAAACCCTTATATTAAAGATGTAGCTCGCCGAGCGGCTAAAGCTGGTTTCATTGCATTCGCTCCCGATATTTTACATACATTGGGTGGTTACCCGGGCAATGATGATGAAGGTAGAAAAATGCAACGCACGTTAGACCGTGCAAAAGTAGAACAAGATTTTATCGCTTCAGCTAAATATCTTAAAAGCCATGAATTATGTAATGGTAAACTTGGCGGTGTTGGTTTTTGCTTTGGTGGTTATGTAATTAATATGCTTGCTGCAAGAGCGCCAGAGGTTATCAATGCTGGCGTACCTTTTTATGGCACACCAGCCGCTAAAGAATTAAGAAAAAATATAAAATCACCTTTAATGATTCAACTAGGCGAATTAGATAAACGTGTTAATGCCACCTGGGATGAATATGAGCAAGATTTAAAAGCAAATAACGTTGATTATGTAATGCACATGTACGAAAACGCCAACCATGGCTTTCATAATGATTCAACCAGCCGTTATGTCCAAAAAAGCGCTGACTTAGCTTGGGAAAGAACAATCACTTTCTTTAATAAGCATTTATCTACAGCGCTGTAATTAACAGAATCATAATATGGGTAGCTTTATACTGTAATCTATTCAAAAAAAAGTGATGGTTGAGTCATGCTAGCCTACTCCTTACCTGAGTTTAATTAAAGCGCTCAACCATTATATTATCCCCCGGAAAAAAATTGCCGATTTGGCGGCAAAAAGTGTTTATTTATCCTTATACCAGTTTCATTAATTAGGTGAACAATTTTATACGTAGAAAAAATTGACAAATATAAGGTATTTATTTCAATAACTAGTTGTTCTAATTATTAAATAAATAACGATGTAGTTGGTGATTTTAGCAAGTAGAAATGATCACATAGCTAGTGAGATTGGTATTATATTCCCTTCATCCATTCCTCATCCAACAACCTGTTTACTATTCATAATATATGACAAAACGCTATGTAAGCTGAGCTAGGTTTAATAAATATTTCTCTAGCCGCTATTTTTACTGACTTCATCATAATGGCTCATATATTGCTATACCCTTGAGTAGCAAGATAATAATAGCAAACCCAACAATAAAGAAACGGATATTCATTATGATGATTTTTCACAATTATGCTCAAGCAATCTCAAATGCAAAAGCGAATAATGAGTCACAAGTAAATTTTAACAAACCTATAACCGCCGTAGAGGCAATTCCCAGTGAAAAAGACACAGTAACATTATCAGATAAAGCCCTAGCGATGATGAGCGGCCAAGAATATAGCGAAGAAGCACCAATTTATATTCGCCCTCAAACGTCAAAATCATTACTAGCAGCGAATGAAGCGCAAAACACCGTAGAAAATACTAAGGCTAATGAAGAAAAAGCACTTGATACTCGTTTTTCTGAAATGATGCAGACTATATTGGATAAACGATTAGGAATCGATAGTGAAAAACTGGAAGAAATAGAAGCTATGATCGAGCAAGTAGCTGATGATGATAGTTTGAGCCCAAAAGCGAAAAAAGAAGCCTTAGAAAAATTGGAAGAAATGAGAGAACAAATTTTTAAAGAAAGTAGAGAAATACTAGAAGCCACAGAAAAAACTGACTAATAAAATACCTTGTAAGATTTTACAAGCCTGTTTATTTAAACCGCTTTATAACGTTTATGTTAAGTGACTAATTAAAGGTAATAGAGTTTCTGGTCCTTATAACAAAGCTTATATAATTGTCGTTTTAGGTACTTATAAAATAACAAAGCTGCTCTTCCAATCTTGTCCGACCAACACCAAGCCCCCTTCACAAATGTATCAGCCAACAAAAGCGTTCATTTATTACATGATTGCATGAAATTCTAAGAAGCCAATCAATAATAGTTAAGCAGCACGTGATTACTCACTTAAACATCTATTTCATTAACCTTTACCTTATTAAATAATGCAATATTAGATACATTACTAATGTACTTAATATTACTAAATAACAAATTACGATAAAAAAACACTCACCACCATATAATTTAAAAACAAAAATGTAATAAAAAAACAATATAACAGAAGCAAAATCGTAACAAACAAGCTATAACCCTAAAATAAACGTCATTTAATTCCTTTTCTGTAATTTAATTACAAAAATATGTTTACATCCGTCAAAATATTAGTATAATTACTCTACTTCTTGAGGTGATAATCATTTCAATTCTTTTCTTACGTGATACAGAGGTCTACATGAAAAACTTATTGATAGCATTAACGTTAGTTTTAACTGCAACAACAGCAACAGCGTCAAATACAAATGTGAAATTTGTGACAGCTGATAACTCTACTGAAAGTAGCCTATGCATATCAGCCGCAAAAAATGGTTTGAAATCAGCGCTAAGAAAATCACACAAAAAATTAAACCATGACATTATTTGTAATGGTCAAAGCATAAGAGAATTCTCTAAAAACTATAATGTTGAAGCAAAGAAAGTAAATGACAACTTAACTACACAGTTTTTAGTTATACCAGCTAATGAGAATTCAGCATCAAAAGTTTGTGCACAAGCAGTAAGATCAGGCATCGATTCTGTTAAGAATACCGTAGACTTTAATGTTAAAAACATTACTTGCAATGGCAAAAGCATTTCTAAATTCGTTAAAGCATACAAGAACACATAGTTAAAAAATTTTTAGACTTTTTTATTCCCCGACAAAAAAGTTGCTTTAGCCACGTAATATTACGTGGCTTTTTTTTGCCTAAAAATTATAGCAAGTTGATTACCCTTTCCCCCCTCAGTAAGAATTCCCCCACCAACCTGCTTTAAGCTCCTTCATTACCTTGCCACATCCTTGCAATATAAAAGCAGATCCAAATAAAGGTTAATGTTACTCTGACCCTATTTATTATTGTATACAATGAGGACTTCACAATGACCATTGGCGTTGGCGGCTCTACCCCAGAAATAGAACTGAACAAATTAACAGATATGACAACAGATATTGTTGCTATTAGTGAGTGTGAATTTAACGCGCGTATTGCACAAGCACAAACCTATATGCTCGAACAAAACATTGATGCTATGTACTTAGATGCTGGCACAAACCTAACCTACTTTACAGGCTTAAAGTGGTATAAGAGTGAACGCTTAGTTGGCGCAATTTTACCTGCAAAAGGCGAGTTAGCGTTTATCGCACCACACTTTGAACAAGGCTCTTTGCTCGATCATATGATCATACAAGGTCAATTTAATGGTTGGCATGAACATGAAAGCCCGTATGCTTTATTTGCCCAAATATTAATAGGCATGAATATCCGTTCAGGTAATGTCGCAATAGATGAATCGGCACCTTTTTTTGTTTTTGATGGCTTTCGCAAAGCTGCTCCGCATATTAACTATACCAACGCATCAGATATTACCGCCCTGTGCCGACAAATAAAATCGAGCACTGAAATAGCGTTAATGCAACGCGCTAAAGACATGACTATTGAAGTACATAAAGCAACGGCACGCATACTAACACCCGGCATTAGCACGGTTGAAGTTACGCAATTTATTAATGAAGCTCATAAACGAGTTGGTGCAACCGGCTCATCATTTTGTATTGTGCTATTTGGCTTAGCGACATCATTTCCACATGGCGTAAAAAATCCACAAATTTTACAAGACAACGATTGGGTATTAATTGATACCGGATGCTTAGTACAAGGCTATAACTCCGACATTACACGAACTTACGCATACGGAGAAGCAACACCTGAGCAGCGTAAGGCTTGGCAAGTTGAAAAGGATGCCCAAATCAATGCTTTTAATGAAGCGAAACTCAATATGCCATGTGGTAATGTTGACGATGGTGCACGTGCCGTATTAGAAAAACACGGTTACGGACCCGATTATCAATTACCGGGCTTACCGCATCGCACTGGTCATGGCTGTGGTCTTGATATTCATGAATGGCCATATTTAGTTAAAGGCACTGAAACTAAACTACAAACTGGTATGGTATTTAGTAATGAGCCGATGCTAGTCATTCCCAATAAATTTGGTATTCGTTTAGAAGATCACTTTTACATGGATGAACAAGGCCCAGTGTGGTTTACCACCCCATCACACTCAATCGATGATCCCTTTGGATTAGAAGCCTAACTTTTATCTTACATATCAGATAATAGTGACTTACGAAATGACGATGTTGAGTGTAAATGTTAGCCAATGCCCATTCAGCTCTCGTCATTCACGTATCCTCATCATGGAGGGTTATACTTAATTATTGCTTGTCCTTGGTTCACTGTTCGCGTCGCGGTGGCGACAACACCCAAAGGGAGTCTGCCTCCGGCCTCCCCTTGGAACCCCACGGAGCCCCAACTCAGCAGCACATTCAATTATAAACGAGCGCAGTCCACGATACCTGCCGATTTATCGTCCATGAACAACGGCAGCCCTCGACGTCCTGTCTCGGGTCGAGGCCTACCTTTGCTCGTTTATCATTTCATTGCTGAGGTGGGTATTGAGGCACTTGGCTAATTTACTTCACACTAGCTAACTTGCGTCTTTTGATCATTCAAAAATAAAAATTAATGTTACTCTGACCCTATTTAATTGCTATTAGGCAAAGTCTTACCGCATTAACACGTAAACTTTCCCCTTATTAACTACCTTCCCCTGCAGATACTTACAATAATATATGTTTTTCAACAGCTTACAATGAATATAATATTTGGTACATACTTTGCTTTATAGCCACCATGACTACTGAATAGCTAAAAAGTACAAGGAATTACTCTAATGATGATGAACATTGATTATACAAGCATAATAGATAAAGCTAGAACAAGCGGAGCCACCCGTGTTGACTTTAATAACGCAAGCCCCGTTAAACCAATAGATCCAATATCAAGTCAACAAGATACAGTAACACTATCTAAGCAAGCTTTAGCACTAATGAATGGTGATAATGCGACTACTGAAGAAGCTGCCCCTACGTATATTAAGCCAGAAACAGCTAGTTCGTTATTAGCACAAAATGAAACAACATCAGCAGCAGACATTGAAAAATCAGAAAAAGCCATTCGCTTTGAAGAAATAATGCAAAGCGTTTTAGATCAACGTACAGGCATTGATCGCGATAAGCTCGCCGAAATAGACGCAATGATAGAAGAAGTTCAAAATAATGAAGATATGAGCCCAGAAGAAAAAGAAAAAACGATTGAAATGTTAGGAAAAATGAAAGAAGAAATCATTGAAGGGAGTATTGAACTACAAAAGATAGCCAAGCAAACGGATAAAAATAAAGAGGATGCTTAATAATTTAGAGTGAGTGTCCCACTAATTTTCTTATTTAAACATCCAAAGTCTCAAAATCAATATTATTATCCCCTCACCTATCAACACGCGCCAAGTCTGCTTGAATCAAGTGCCGTAATGAAAAGTAATATTCACGTATGTTCATCATGGATGATGAACAAAGCGATGTAGGGCATGGATGCCCGTTCAGCGCTGTTACGTCGAAGATATTACTTTTCATGGAGGAGCACACTTGATTAGCAGCTCCTAGGGAGTCCAGAGGGATGCCGGAGACAGTATCCCTTTGGGTGTCGTCGCCACCGCGACTACTGTAGATCAAGAGAATGAAAAATTAATGTTACTCTGACCCTATTTAATTACAAGCCCCGTTAAACCAA
This sequence comes from Colwellia sp. 20A7, assembly GCF_009832865.1. Lineage (NCBI taxonomy): Bacteria > Pseudomonadati > Pseudomonadota > Gammaproteobacteria > Alteromonadales > Colwelliaceae > Colwellia > Colwellia sp. 20A7. Next base: position 2,965,747 of record NZ_CP047130.1, read on the forward strand.
TAGATCCAATATCAAGTCAACAAGATACAGTAACACTATCTAAACAAGCTGTAGCACTAATGAATGGTGATAATGCGACTACTGAAGAAGCTGCCCCTACGTATATTAAGCCAGAAACAGCTAGTTCGTTATTAGCACAAAATGAAACAACATCAGCAGCAGACATTCAAAAATCAGAAAAAGCCATTCGCTTTGAAGAAATAATGCAAAGCGTTTTAGATCAACGTACAGGCATTGATCGCGATAAGCTCGCCGAAATAAACGCAATGATAGAAGAAATTCAAAATAATGAAGATATGAGCCCAGAAGAAAAAGAAAAAACGATTGAAATGTTAGGAAAAATGAAAGAAGAAATCATTGAAGAGAGTATTGAACTACAAAAAGTAGCCAAGCAAACGGATAAAAATAAAGAGGATGCTTAATAATTTAGAGTGAGTGTCCCACTAATTTGCGTTACAAAGTTAAGCAATAACAGTGTTTATAACAAAACATCAAAAATAGAAATTAATGTTACTCTGACCCCACTTATTTTTTAAACATCAAAGTCTCAAAATCAATATTATTATCCCCTCAGCTATCAACACGCGCCAAGTCTGCTTGAATCAAGTGCCGTAATGAAAAGTAATATTCACGTATGTTCATCATGGATGATGAACAAAGCGATGTAGGGCATGGATGCCCGTTCAGCGCTGTTACGTCGAAGATATTACTTTTCATGGAGGAGCACACTTGATTAGCAGCGTCGGGGGATTCCAAAGGGGGTTCGGCGTTAAGCCCCCTTTGGGTGTCGTCGCCACCGCGACAATATAAACCGAAATATACAAAGTGACGTGGTTTAATTGATTCGACTACCCCAGTTAAGGAATAATGAACTTAACCGGAGAATGAAAATGACAACACGTAAAAAATATTCCAAGGAATTTAAACTTGATGCTATCTCTTTAGTCAGAGATCAAAACATTAGTATTTCTGAAGCTAGCAGGAATCTAGGGATTGGAAATCAAATGCTCGGCCGCTGGATCAAAGAAGCTGAAAATGAAGATGGTCAAGCTTTTCGAGGTAATGGAAAACTGACACCCGATCAAGAAGAAAATCGTCAATTAAAAGCGCAAGTCAAACGCCTAGAAATGGAGCGCGATATATTAAAAAAAGCGACGGTCTTCTTTGCAAAAGAAACGAAGTAAAATATTCGTTTATTACCCATCATAAGAAGATCTGGTCAGTGGTATTAATGTGCCGCGTATTGGGTGTGAAAACTAATAATTATTATAGTTATCAGAAACGTAATACAATAAAACAAATGATGCAACACATCAAGAAATGATTGAGTTAGTAAAGGATATTGCCAAATTCAGTGACAATACTTATGGCGAAAGGCGTATTAAAGCGGTACTGAATGCTTTGAGTTTTCCTATCAGTCGATGGAAAGTAGCCAAATTAATGAAAGAGGCAAATGTTTGGGTTCGCTATAAAAAGAAATATAAAGTCACTACTAATAGTGCTCACAATAAGCCACTTTATAAAAATGAACTTGAACAAAACTTTACCACAGAGCAAGCAAATCAAGCATTTGTCGGTGATATTACTTACATTTGGACAGCAGAAGGTTGGCTCTATTTAGCCGTTGTTATTGACTTGTACTCTCGTAAAGTTGTTGGTTGGAGCATGGGGTCGAGAATGAAAGCTCAACTTGTCTGTGATGCACTAACAATGGCTATTTGGCAAAGAAGCCCTGAGAAAGGACTTATTGTTCATTCCGATCAAGGTGTTCAATACGCAAGTCACCAGTATAGACAATTACTCAATAACAATGGCTTTATTGGTAGTATGAGTAAAAAGGGTTGCTGTTGGGATAATGCCGTTGCCGAAAGCTTCTTTGGCAGCCTAAAGCAAGAGCGTGTTCACTGGAAAAATTATGAAACACGCTATGAAGCTCAACAAGATATAATGAATTACATAACCATGTGGTACAACAGTAACCGACTACACTCTTACTTAGGGTATCAAAGCCCTAATGATTTTGAATTGAAAATTAATGAGTTAGAAAAAGTAGCTTAACTAGGGTGTCTGAATTTACTTGACCAGGTCAAAGCCTAAATAATTAAAACTATATAAGTTTCATAAAAAAATCAGTAATCTATACTGAGCAATTAGATCTAAGAATAAAATAATGAATAAAAAAGAAATTACAAATTTGATAATCCTTCTAACAATCCTAATAAGTGTATGTTTTGGGCTTGCAGGTGTTGCAGTATTGTTAAGTACAATACAAGTAAATAATGATGGCTTGACTGTAATATATGACACAATATCAGCAATCACCTCAATAATTAGTTCAGTAGCAACTGTACTAGCCTTATTGCTCGCATTTTCTGGTATTGACACATGGAAAAAACAGTTAAAATACGGAAAACACTTATCGATTATTTGGGATTCCAAGCATTGCTTAAGGGATCTACAAAGCTCAAGAATAAAATGGTATATTTATTTATATGCATTTGGTAAAAATGAATTAAATTCAAATGAAAATTTAAAACTGGAAGCACAAATATTAGAAAAAGATTTAGAGCAATTAAAAAAATCATTTACTGCCCTAGATACAATTATAGTTAAAAACAAATGGGAATGGTCTAATTACGCAGTTGAGTTAAATACTTCTTTCGGAGAAATATCTAAAATATTAAAAAACAATCAAAAAAATCCTCAAGATTTAGAGGAAAAACTACTAAAGCAAAATAACTTAATAGACAGTCATTTTATATATCTAGAAACTCAATTAGAAGAACTTGAGTTACAATACTCATAGAATAACAAAAAACCCGCATTCTTTTATAGAGAATGCGGGTTTTCATTAAGAACAACAGTTTGCAATCAAAAGCTGATTACCAACCTGTTTTCTCTTTAAGTGCATTGCCAATTTCAGCTAAAGAACGAACAGTTTTAACACCAGCCGCTTCTAGTGCTGCAAATTTCTCATCAGCAGTACCTTTACCGCCAGCGATAATTGCGCCAGCATGACCCATACGCTTACCTTCTGGTGCAGTAACACCAGCAATGTAAGATACGACAGGTTTAGTAACATTAGCTTTGATATATTCCGCAGCTTCTTCTTCAGCAGTACCACCAATTTCACCAATCATTACGATTGCTTCAGTTTGAGGATCGTTTTGGAACATTTCTAAAACGTCGATGAAGTTAGTACCTGGGATAGGATCACCACCAATACCTACACAAGTAGATTGGCCAAAACCAGCATCAGTAGTTTGTTTAACAGCTTCGTACGTTAATGTACCAGAACGTGAAACAATACCAACTTTACCTGGTAAATGAATGTGACCAGGCATGATACCAATCTTAGTTTCGCCAGGAGTAATAACACCTGGACAGTTAGGACCGATCATACGAACGCCAGATTGATCAAGCTTAGCTTTAACGTCAACCATATCTAAAGTTGGAATACCTTCAGTAATAGTTACGATAAGCGTGATGCCAGCATCAATGGCTTCTAAAATTGCATCTTTACAGAACGGAGCTGGAACGTAGATAACTGTAGCTGTTGCGCCAGTTGCTTCTACAGCTTCACGTACTGTGTTGAATACTGGAAGGCCTAAATGCGTTTGACCGCCTTTACCTGGGCTTACGCCACCAACCATTTGTGTACCATACTCAAGTGCTTGTTCTGAATGGAAAGTACCCTGACCACCAGTGAAACCTTGACAGATAACTTTAGTATCTTTGTTAATTAATACAGACATTATTTGCCCTCCGCAGCTGCTACAACTTTTGTTGCTGCATCAGTTAATGATTCAGCAGCAATGATGTCTAATCCAGAATTTTTAAGAACTTCACGACCTAATTCAGCATTAGTACCTTCTAAACGTACAACTACAGGAACTTTAACGCCTACTTCTTTAACCGCGCCGATAATACCTTCTGCAATCATGTCACAACGCACGATACCACCAAAGATGTTAACTAAAACAGCTTTAACGTTGTCGTCAGAAAGGATGATTTTGAAAGCTTCAGAAACACGCTCTTTAGTAGCACCGCCGCCAACATCTAAGAAGTTAGCTGGCTTGCCGCCGTGTAAGTTAACGATATCCATAGTACCCATTGCTAGGCCTGCACCGTTAACCATACAACCTACGTTGCCGTCTAAAGCTACGTAGTTTAATTCATATCTTGCAGCATGCGCTTCACGCTCATCTTCTTGAGATGGATCATGGAAAGCACGCATTTTAGGTTGACGGTATAAAGCATTACCATCAATACCAATTTTACCATCTAAACAGTGAAGATTACCTTCGTCAGTAATAACTAACGGGTTGATTTCTAATAAGGCGAAATCGAAATCTTCGAACATTTTAGCAAGACCTAAAAAGATCTTAACAAATTGCTTCATTTGCGTAGGGTTTAAACCTAACTTGAAACCTAGTTCACGAGCTTGGTATGGTTGTGCGCCAACAAGAGGGTCGATTTCAGCTTGATGAATTAACTCTGGAGTTTCTTCAGCAATCTTCTCAATATCAACACCGCCTTCAGTAGACGCCATAAATACTACTTTACGACTTGCGCGGTCAACAACAGCACCAAGGTATAATTCGTTAGCAATATCTGTACAGCTTTCTACTAATATTTTAGCAACAGGCTGTCCATTTTCGTCAGTTTGATAAGTAACTAAATTCTTACCTAACCAGTTTTGAGCGAAATCTTTAATTTCGTCTTTAGATTTAACTAGTTTAACACCACCAGCTTTGCCGCGTCCCCCCGCGTGTACTTGAGTTTTAACAACCCACATAGTGCCGCCAATTTTATCAGCAGCTTCTGCAGCTTCTTGAGGTGTATCGCAAGCGAAACCTTCAGAAACTGGTAACCCATATTCAGCGAATAATTGTTTCGCTTGATATTCGTGCAAATTCATGGTGTTTTATCCATTTATCTGTAAATGAAAGCGATTGAAATTTTCTATTTATTAAAATTATAAAAATTTACAAAAGCCAAGGAAAAGTCGACTAATTATAATACAAAAGCTCTAATGACGGTAGTCAAAAGAGCTAATACTATAGTCTACTTAATTACTGTTTTCGTTACTCAAAAACATATAGTTAATGTCTATACATCTAAAAGTAAACGAGCTGGGTCTTCTAGTAATTCTTTAATCGTTACTAAGAAGCCAACAGATTCTTTACCATCAATCAAACGGTGATCGTATGAAAGAGCTAAATACATCATAGGAAGTATTTCAACTTTTCCATCAACCGCCATAGGTCTATCTTGGATTTTATGCATTCCCAAAATAGCTGCTTGTGGTAGGTTTAGAATTGGTGTAGAAAGCAATGAACCAAATACGCCGCCATTAGTGATGGTAAAGTTACCACCCGTCATGTCTGCCATTGAAAGCTTGCCATCACGACCTTTAAGCGCTAAATCACGGATACCATTTTCAATACCAGCCATGCTTAATTGGTCTGAATCACGTAATACTGGTGTTACTAAACCGCGAGGAGTAGAAACAGCAATAGAGATATCGAAGAAGTTATGATAAACAATATCATCACCATCAATTGATGCATTCACAGCTGGGAAACGTTTAAGTGCTTCTGTTACCGCTTTAACGTAAAAAGACATAAAGCCTAAACGTGTATCATGCGTTTTCTCGAAGATATCTTTATATTGTTTACGTAAATCCATAATTGGCTTCATGTTAACTTCGTTGAACGTTGTTAACATAGCCGTTGAATTTTTCGCTTCTAATAAACGTGTTGCAATAGTTTTACGAAGACGTGTCATTGGTACACGTTTTTGAGTACGCTCACCAAGGTCTTGTACTACAGGTGCAGCTTTAGCTGGTGCTGCAGTTGTGTTTTTAGCTGCAAGGGCTGCTTCAACATCTTCTTTAGAGATGCGTCCGCCTTTGCCTGAGCCAGCAACGTCATTTGCTGATAAACCTTTTTCAGTCATCAAACGACGAACTGACGGGCTAGCTAGTTCATCAGAACTTACTGCTTCATCAGGTGTTGCTGTCGCTGTAGTGCTAGCTGCTGCGCCGGCATTTAATTCACCAATTTTTTGTGCGCCTAATACTGTATCGCCTTCAACATGGATTATTTTACCAATAACACCATTGTCTTGCGCTACAACTTCTAAGACTACTTTATCAGTTTCAATATCAACTAAGTTTTGGTCAACTGATACTGTATCGCCTTCAGCTACATGCCAAGTTGCTACCGTCGCATCTGCTACAGATTCTGGTAAAACTGGAACAACGATATCAATTACTTTAACTGCACCGCCGCCATTGCTTGCTGCTGGAGCAGAAGCTGGAGCAGCGTCTTCTTTAGGAGCTGCAGCTTCTGCACTACCTTCAGAGTATGTACCAATAACTTGGTCGCCTAATACAGTAGCGCCTTCAATTTGGCTGATATCAGTTAAAACGCCATCAGCTGTTGCTGGCACTTCTAAAACTACTTTATCAGTTTCAATATCTACTAATACTTGATCACGGCTAAATTTTTCGCCTACTTGTACATGCCAAGTAGCAACTGTTGCATCCGCAACTGATTCAGGTAATACCGGAACTTTTATTTCGGTTGTCATTTTATTTTATTCCTTACAAACTTTTTAGCACTTCACTGTTACTTATCTTTTTAAACAGAGTAAGCAGGAGCTAGTGCACTCAATAGTTAATCTAATTTTATCTAACATTAGCGCTTGAGTGACAAGCGCTTATTATTCACTAATGTTAGTCCAATGTTAACGCTTGAGTGACAAGCGCTTGTTGTTCTTTTACATGTAAAGCCATATAACCTACCGCTGGTGCTGCAGAAGCATTACGGCCAGCATAGCTTAAATAACTTGCATCAGGGATAGCTGCTCTAAAGTGATGTTGAGAACAATACCAAGCACCTTGGTTTTGCGGCTCTTCCTGACACCAAACAAATTGCTTCACATGCTGATAATCTTTAATAGCATCTTTAAGCTCTTTCTCTGGGAATGGATATAATTGTTCAATACGAACAATTGCAACATTATTTAGTTCATTCTTACGACGTTGTTCAAGTAGCTCGTAATAAACCTTACCACTACAGAATACAACACGCTCGACAGCTTTAGCATCTAACTCGTCTATTTCGCCGATCACATTTTTAAATTCACCAGTAGCAAGTTCTTCTAAAGAAGATACCGCTAATGGATGACGTAACAATGATTTAGGTGACATTACTACTAATGGACGACGCATAGGACGAACAACCTGACGACGTAACATGTTAAATACTTGTGCAGGTGTTGATGGCACACATACTTGCATATTATGGTCAGCACAAAGCTGTAAGAAACGCTCTAAACGGGCTGATGAATGCTCAGGACCTTGTCCTTCGTATCCATGTGGTAATAACATAGTTAAACCACATAAACGACCCCATTTTTGCTCACCTGAACTGATAAACTGATCAAAAACTACTTGTGCACAGTTAGCAAAATCACCAAATTGCGCTTCCCAAATAGTTAAACCAGCAGGTTCAGCTGTAGTATAGCCATATTCGAATGCCAACACTGACACTTCTGATAATACTGAATCATGTACATCAAAAGGACCTTGTCCTTCACGAATATTTTGTAGCGGTAAATACGTACTTGCATCATCTTGGTTATGTAAAACAGCATGACGATGGAAGAAAGTACCACGACCTGAATCTTGTCCAGTAATACGAACTCTTTGCCCTAAGTCAACAATAGAAGCATAAGCAATATTTTCAGCCATCCCCCAATCTAATAACTTTTCACCAGTTGCCATTTTCATGCGATCATCATAGATCTTTTTAACACGAGAATGTACAGGGTGATTTTCAGGGTAAGATGAAACTTTAATCGCTAATTCTTTTAGCTTCTCAATACTAATTTCTTTATCGTAGTCATCATCCCACTCATGACCAAGATAAGGAGTCCAATCAACTGAATGTGCAGTCATTGGTCGCCATTGCTCTACAGTACATTGACCTTCATCAAGCAATTTTCGATAGTATGAAGTTAATTCATCAATAGTATTTTTGTTTAAGCTACCTTCTGCTATCAATTGATCTGCATATAATTGACGAGGTGTGGCATGCTTTTTAACAATTTTATACATTAATGGTTGCGTAGCGCTTGGCTCATCCGCTTCATTATGACCATGACGACGGTAACAAACTAAATCAATAACAACATCACGTTTAAATTCGTTACGGTAATCTAATGCTATTTGTGTCGCTAAAATTACCGCTTCAGGATCATCACCATTAACATGAAGTATTGGTGCCTGAACCATCTTGGCAATTTCTGTACAATATTCGCCTGAACGCGTATCGGCTTCTTTCGATGTAGTAAAACCTACTTGGTTATTTACTACAATGCGAACAGTACCGCCAACTTTAAATGCACGCGCTTGCGACATATTAAAAGTTTCTTGTACAACACCCTGACCTGCAATAGCAGAATCACCATGAATGGTAATTGGTAGAACCAAATCGCCTTGATTGCCGTCACGTCTATCTAAACGTGCTCTTACGCTACCAATAACAACAGGGTTTACAATTTCAAGATGCGAAGGGTTAAACGCTAACGCCAAATGCACATTACCACCAGGGGTAACAAAGTCAGAAGAATAGCCTTGATGATACTTAACATCACCTGAGCCTAATATTCCGTCGTGCTTTCCGCCAAATTCATCAAATAATTTTGTTGGGTTTTTACCCATAACGTTAACTAAAACATTTAAACGGCCGCGATGAGCCATGCCCATTATTACTTCTTTAGTACCAGCAGCACCAGCACGAGTAATAAGCTCTTTAAGCATAGGAACAAGTGCGTCCCCACCTTCTAGAGAAAAGCGTTTAGCACCTGGGAATTTTGCACCTAGATATTTCTCTAAACCATCAGCTGCAATTAAGCCTTTTAGAATTTCAGTTTTTTCATCAACAGATAATTTTGGTACAGACTGCACTGATTCTAAACGATTTTGTAACCAACGTTTTTCATCTGTAGAAGTAATGTGCATATACTCTGCGCCAACTGAACCACAATAGGTTTTTTTCAGGGCTTTGTATAACTCACCTAACTTCATTGAGTCTTGACCAATATCTAATGAGCCGACATTATATTCTTTGTCGAAATCATTTTCTGATAGATCATGATGGGAAAGCTGTAAATCACGGACTTTATCACGTTGCCATAATCCTAATGGATCTAAATTGGCATTTTGATGACCTCGAACTCTGAAAGCATTAATAAGCTGTAAAACTTTAACTTGCTTGGCGTCACCGCCACTCGTAACAACTTGTTTTTTTTGTTGTTTAGCTAAAACTTTAAACTCATCGCGTATAGCGCTGTGGCGATATTCCACATCACTACCTTCAACTTTAGGAAGTTCTGAAAAGATTTCACGCCATTCTGCAGAAACAGAGGCCGAGTTATCTAAGTATGATTCGTACAATTCTTCAATATAAACGATGTTACCACCGTTTAAATGGGAAGACTCTAGCCAAGCCTTCATTACACCTTCTGGCATTGCCTTTTCCTTGCTGGGGTAAAGCAAAAAATAAATAATCGTATAAAAAAATACGGTTACGGTTAAATTGTAATAATGCGTATTTATCAAAGAAAATACGTAAAAAACTTTTTTATCTATTGGGTAATAGCTAATTTTAACGTTAACTATTACCACTATACGTTATTTTAAGCAGTTAAACAGCACGGCTTAATAACATAGATTTAATATGACCAATGGCTTTAGTTGGGTTTAATCCTTTTGGACAAACATCAACACAGTTCATTATGCCATGACAACGAAATACACTGTATGCATCTTGTAAGTCATCTAAACGTTCTTCTGTAGCAGTATCACGGCTATCGATTAAAAAACGATAAGCATGTAATAAACCAGCAGGCCCGATAAACTTATCAGGATTCCACCAGAACGACGGACAAGAAGTTGAACAACAAGCACATAATATACACTCATAAAGACCGTCTAGTTTGTCACGTTCTTCAATGGTTTGTATATTCTCACGCGCTGGTTGCTGAGCATCGTTGATTAAATATGGTTTAATCTTCTCATATTGCGCGTAAAACTGACTCATATCAATAATTAAATCACGTACTACTGGTAAACCAGGTAAAGGACGTAAAATAATTTTACTCGATTTCAACTCAGATAATGGCGTAATACAAGCTAAACCATTTTTACCATTCATATTCAAACCATCACTACCACAAACACCTTCACGGCATGAGCGACGGAAAGATAATGTAGGATCGGTCTCTTTCAACATAATTAATGCATCTAGCACCATCATGTCTGAACCATCAGGTATTTCTAGCTCATAGTCCTTCATGTAAGGTGCATTGTCTACATCAGGGTTATAACGGTAAATTGAAAATATCTGTTTCATCAAATTATTCCTTAGTAAACACGAGCTTTAGGTGGGAAAGCTTCACGATGAACTGGTGCCATATTTACATTACGCTTAGACATATCTTGTGTCTCAGGCGTGTAAATTGAATGACATAACCAATTAGCATCATCTCTATCCTGGAAATCTTCACGTGCATGTGCACCACGAGATTCCGTTCTAAAGTTAGCCGCTTTAGCTGTACTAAAGGCCGTTTCCATTAAGTTATCTAGCTCTAAACATTCAATACGTTGAGTATTAAAGTCTGAAGATTTATCACTTAAATGAGCCGTTTGTAAACGTTCACGGATTTCTGTTAATTCTTTCATTCCCTGTGCCATCGCTTCGCCTTCACGGAAAACAGAGAAATTAAACTGCATACATTTCTGTAGATCTTTGCGAATTTGAACAGGATCTTCACCTGATGTAGATGATTCCCAACGATTAGTACGTGCTAATGAAGCTTCTAAATCAGATTCTGAAGCTTCTTTACCAAATTCTGTATCATTTAAGTATGTACCTAAGAAGTTACCTGCGGCACGACCAAATACAACTAAATCAAGTAATGAGTTACCACCTAAGCGGTTTGCACCATGTACAGATACACAAGCTATTTCACCAACAGCAAATAAACCTTCAACAATAGTTTCTTTACCATCAGGGCCAATATTAAGTGCTTGACCATTAACATTACAAGGAACACCACCCATTTGGTAATGACATGTTGGAATGACTGGAATAGGCTCATCAGCAGGATCAACGTGTGCAAATGTTTTTGATAATTCACAAACACCTGGTAAACGTTTGTATAACGTTTCACGACCTAAATGATCAAGCTTAAGTTTAATGTGTGGACCATACGTTGGATGGTCACAACCGCGACCTTCACGTATTTCAGTCATCATAGAACGAGCTACAACATCACGACCAGCTAAATCTTTAGCGTTAGGTGCATAACGTTCCATGAAACGTTCGCCATCTTTATTTAAAAGATAACCACCTTCACCACGACAACCTTCAGTTACTAATGTACCCGCACCTGCAATACCTGTAGGGTGGAATTGCCACATTTCCATGTCTTGCATTTGAATGCCAGCACGAAGTGACATACCAACACCGTCACCAGTGTTAATATGAGCATTAGTTGTTGATGCGAAGATACGACCTGCACCACCAGTTGCTAAAACAGTAGCGCGTGCTTTAAAGTAAACAACTTCGCCTGTTTCAATACAAATAGCGGTAGCACCAACAACGGCACCGTCACTGTTTTTAACTAAATCTAATGCATACCATTCTGAGTAAACGTTAGTTTTATTTTTAACATTTTGTTGGTATAAACAATGTAATAACGCATGGCCTGTACGGTCAGCTGCTGCTGCTGTACGAGCGGCTTGCTCACCACCAAAGTTTTTAGATTGGCCACCGAATGGACGTTGGTAAATTTTACCTTCTTCCGTACGAGAGAATGGTAAACCCATCTTCTCAAGTTCGATAATAGACTCTGGGCCAGTTTTACACATGTATTCAATAGCGTCTTGGTCACCGATATAATCAGAGCCTTTAACAGTATCGTACATATGTTGTTCCCAGTGATCTTCATGAGCATTACCTAAAGCAACAGTAATACCACCTTGAGCAGATACAGTATGAGAACGAGTTGGAAATACTTTAGAAATCAAGGCACAAGATTTGCCTGACTCTGAAATTGCTAATGCAGCGCGCATGCCCGCGCCGCCTGCGCCAATAACAATGGCGTCAAATTCACGAATTGGAACGCTCACTTACACACCCCACACAATTGAGAAGCCAAACACTACGTAGGCTAGTAACAAAACTGAAAAGAAAAATTGCAATGCACCACGCAAAAATGCTGGCTTGATATAATCTGACAATACTTGCCAAACACCAATTTTAGCATGCACAAGTAACGCGAGTAGCGCTAACATTGTTGCAACTTTTACACTCATACAAGCAAAGAAGCCTTGCCATGCATCATAAGTGACACTTGGCGTTACTATAAAGAAGCCCGCAATAAGTAAAGTGTATAGCACAAGGATAATTGCACTAGCTCTCAGAAGAATAAAATCATGTACGCCATTACGGCCTACTGATGCGACGACGCTTACCATAACCAAACTCCTATTGCTGCCGATACAGCTAACCAAATAATCATAATAAATTTGGCACTTAAATTACCCGACACTAACTCTTCAAAGTGACCTAAATCCATTAACAAGTGACGAACACCTGCTAATAAATGATAAGTCAGCGCAGAAAGGCAGCCGAAAATAATAAATTTAAAGAACAAGCCATCAAGACATTCTTGAATGTTGGCAAATCCTTCAGCAGAAGAAAGAGAGGTAGAAAGCGTTAGCAATAAGATACCAATAGCAAATACCATAATTACACCGGAAATACGGTGAAGAATTGAAGCATTAGCTGCAGGATGCATCTTGATTGTAGTTAGATCTAGGTTTACAGGACGTTGTTTTTTCACAATTGTTGCCTAAAGAGCTCGAAAGCCTTCAACTTTTATTATTGTTACTCATGAACTACCTTTTTAGAATATTAGTATTCATTAACTTTGCATACACAAAAGAATACTAAAGAGATTACTAAATAAGTAATTCCCGAAATGCACGGTAACTGCTTTTTATTAATAAAAATAATCTATTATTACTTACTAAAGTTAACCGAACCGCATAATAATAACGAACTTAGCCTAATTTGGCTAAGCAATTCAATTAATACTTTAGTAAAAGAAGAAATTATTTTTATTATTAAAATAACCTCTAACTTAACAAGACATTTACTATTTATATATTCTTATTAAAGCTACAAAATATAAAAAACATTTACAGAACGAATTGATTATATAGTTGATATTACATAAATTCAATTTTCCTACAGCAATAATAAATTGTAATTTATTAAACGGTAGTTATTCATGGTTAATTATTGTACGATTCGATGAGCACCTTCAAACTTTAGTCGAATGGCTATTACATTTTAATTACAAATTGAGTTAGAATGTCGCCAGTTCAATTTACCCAAGTTAAGTATAAATACTGATTGTTATTTATTAATTACTTTAAATAAGATTAATTACTTATTTAAAGTAATTAAAAAGATGTTCAGAAATCAAAATTGTAAATTTTTAAAATTATAGGGGATAAAACATATGGCTGAATCTAAAGCCTTGCTAAGTATTGACGGCAAAGAAATTGCTGAACTGCCAGTTCTTAAAGGCACTGCAGGTACCGATGTAATAGATATTAGAACCTTAGGTAGTCACGGTTATTTCACTTACGATCCAGGCTTTTTAGCGACGGCATCTTGTGAGTCATCAATCACGTTTATTGATGGTGGCAAAGGTATTTTGCAACATCGTGGATATCCTATTGATAACTTAGCTAAAGAAGCTGATTATCTAGAAGTTTGCTATATTCTTCTTAATGGTGAAGCGCCAAATAAAGAACAATATGAAGAGTTTAAAATAATCATAACCAATCATACGATGGTTCATGAGAAAATAGCTCATTTCTTCCATGGTTTCTTACCTGATGCTCACCCAATGGCAATGCTTTGTGGTGTAGTTGGTGCTTTGTCATCTTTCTACCATAGCGATTTAGACATTAACGATCCTGAACAGCGTCATCGTAGCGCGCATCGTTTAATTGCTAAAATGCCAACTATTGCGGCAATGGCTTATAAGTATAGCGTTGGACAACCTTTTGTTTATCCACGTAATGATTTAACTTATGCAGAAAACTTCTTACACATGATGTTCTCTGTACCTGCTGAAGAATACAAAGTAAGTCCTATTATTGCTAAAGCAATGGATAGAATCTTCACTTTACATGCAGACCATGAGCAAAATGCTTCAACGTCAACAGTGCGTTTAGCTGGCTCTTCAGGTGCTAACCCTTATGCATGTATTGCAGCTGGTATTGCTTCTTTATGGGGCCCTGCACATGGCGGCGCTAACGAAGCATGTTTAACTATGCTTGAAGAAATTGGTGATATTTCTCGTGTTGATGAATACGTATTAAAAGCTAAAGATAAAGACGATTCGTTCCGTTTAATGGGCTTTGGTCATCGTGTTTACAAAAACTTCGATCCACGCGCTACTGTAATGCGTGAAACGTGTCATGAAGTACTAGCCGAATTAGGCATCAATGATCCATTGTTAGACGTTGCTATGGCACTTGAAAAAGTTGCATTAGAAGACGAATACTTTGTTCAAAGAAAACTTTACCCTAACGTAGATTTCTACTCAGGTATCATTCTTAAAGCAATTGGTATCCCTTCAAGCATGTTTACAGTTATTTTTGCTATGTCTAGAACTGTTGGTTGGATTGCTCACTGGGATGAGATGTTATCTCAACCAGGTCAAAAAATTGGTCGTCCTCGTCAAAAATATACTGGCGAAATTGACCGTACATTTGTTCCTTTATCTAAATAGTAATAGAAATATTATTTACGGGTAATATTTACACCCGCGATAAACGATATAAATGACGAAAAAAGGTAGCATTAGCTACCTTTTTTTATTGCCAAAAATCAAAAACCAGCCTTTTTCACCATAATGAAAAAGTCTATATTGCTTACTTTTAAGCCATAAAAAAGATGACAAAGGAGTAAATACTCTATTTTCATCATTCACAGCAACAATACCAATTATTCACACAAGACATACCAATAGTAGAGTTTTTAGTCTAAAACCCATCGTTTTAATATGATTTTCTACTCCCTTTTTTACTAAAATTTACCGCTTCACCATAAAAAAGTAACAAAATTTCACACAAATATCTCTTTCAATCAGGGATTACTAAGCAAATTAGTTTTCACGATAATGCTTAAGACGTTATAATAATGCCAATTTCGTATTACTTTTTTTTAAGAACATAATGTCAGATTACTCTCTAAGATTTGGTGGTATTGCCCGCCTTTATGGTTTACAAGGCGCTCAAGTCATCAAAGAATCACACTTTTGTGTTATTGGAATTGGTGGGGTTGGCTCTTGGGTGGCAGAAGCACTGGCTAGAAACGGTGTTGGTAATATCACGTTAATTGATCTTGATGATATATGCATTACTAATATCAACCGTCAAATACACGCATTAAGTGACACCATTGGTGAAAGTAAAGTAGAAGTAATGGCTGCACGTATTAACCAAATTAACCCTAATTGCCAAGTTAATGTTATTGAAGACTTTATCACTGTCGAAAACTTGTCTGACTTACTCAGTCATAATTATGATTACGTGATTGATGCTATTGATTCGGTCGATATAAAAACCCGACTCATTGCTTTTTGTAAACGCAATAAATTACCTGTAATTACTATTGGTGGTGCAGGTGGACAGGTTGATCCCAGTAAAATAGCTATCACAGACTTAAGTAAAACGTATCAAGATCCTTTATTAGCAAAAGTTAAAAACCAATTACGCCGTGAGTTTAACTTTCCGCGTTCGGATATTAAGAAAGCCAGCAAAAGAAAATTCTCTATTGATGCTGTTTTTTCTACTGAACAATTACGTTACCCAACAGAAGTTGGAGACGTTTGCTTAGCAAAGCCTGATGTAAGTGAGGGTAATACTAGTTCTATGCGATTAGACTGTAGTGGCGGCTTTGGTGCAACAACCCATGTAACGGCTACTTTTGCATTTTTTGCTGTTAGTAGAGCAATTGATAAGCTATTACAAAAATCAGCTTAGAATACCGAAAAACTTAACATTCAGTAATATACTGTCTTAACATTTCTCCTGGAATACCCAGCTTGAGCCTGTAAAAAATAGACAGTATTAACAGCTAGCACTAACAATTAGCAATAACCCACTATTACTAATTGTTAGTACGTCAGGCTACAAACTTTTATTAAACGACGCGACTGCATCTACTACTTCTCTTGCCCCAATTTGAATCTCATTCATTACGTTGCCAGCCTCGTTTGAAAGTTGTAACGCTTTCTCTGCTTCATTCATGCTCGCTTCAATAATGGAAACAGCATTTTCAGTTAATTGTTTATTCTTAGCAACAACACTAATGATTTCTTCCGTTGCGGTACTTGTACGTGAAGCAAGTAGCCTCACCTCATCGGCAACAACGGCAAAACCACGACCTTGCTCACCTGCCCTAGCCGCTTCAATTGCAGCATTAAGCGCAAGCAAATTAGTTTGATCGGCAATACCTCGAATATTATCTACAAGCAGCGACACTTTCTGAGATTGTTCATCTAACTCAAATATTCCTTTACTGGCATCACTCATTTGCTTTGAAAGTTGTCCCATGGTTTCTATTGTTGAATTAATAACATTGATTGCGTTTAATGTGTCATCATCCGTTTTTCGAGAAACTTCATAAGCAATTTCAGAAGTCTTAGCGATCGCTATTTCTCTATTTATCTGTTCAGTAATCACGGTTGCAAATTTAACAACTTTATATAAATCACCACTATCGTCATGAATAGGATTATAAGAGGCTTCAAGCCATACAACATTTCCATTACTATCTAAACGCTTAAATCTATCTGAAATAAATTCGCCTCTTTTTAGCCGTTCCCAAAAGGCTTTATATTCTTGAGACTTAACAAGCTCTGGCTCACAAAAAATACTGTGATGTTTACCAAGAATTTGATTCTGTTTATATTTAGTACCTTTTAGAAAGTTGTCATTTGCATATAAAATAATGCCATCTAAGTTAAACTCGATAACAGCCGAGGAACGCGTTAATGCAGCAAGCATATCTTTTTGTGCTCGGTATTCTGTAATCGTTTGGGTAAGCTCTGCAGAATATACAGCGAGTTTTTTTGAACAGGTTTTAGGCTGGATAATTGTTCGATACCAAATACTTTGATTTGATTTCGATATTAGATGCATTGCACCATGCCAATGAACACCTTTTTTTATACACTCCAACATTTTTTTACAAATAGCGCTTTCTTGTATTTTAGGAGACAGTAACATCTCAATAGGCTTATTAAGTACTTCATGCTCTGCATAGCCACATGACTTTAAGAAAATGTCATTAACTCTGGTAATATTCCCTTGGAAATCCAAAGAAAAGAATGCCATTTCACATTGAAGATCACTTTGAATATCATGAAAACAGGTTAACTCTTGTTCTAAATTTTCTATACGTGCTAATAGCTTACCTTTACCAAAAAACATATGTTTACCCTAATAATTATTATTTTTAATCACATACTCTAGATCTTGAGCGATATTTTATGAAAAAACACACCACAGTTTACTAATCTATTAAAAGATAAGTGTAGGAGATAGATTAATGCTTTGCCATACAATTTATCAATGATGATGGATGCATTCTCATAATAGTAACAACATAAATATTTATTGCTGATAACTTTTAACAAATAAATGAGCATGATTTAGACTCAATAGCCACATTTAAAATTTTAGCCGTTAACTAAAGCAAAGATATATCTGACAATTGGTAGCTATAAAGTTTAGAGGTTTAATACCAGTTTCATTAATTAGTGAGATTGGTATAAGTTCTTGAGGCGTACTAGGAGTTATTTGAAGCAGAGAAATAAGAAAGTTGTTTACAGACGACGTTATTTGCTCATTATTTCGCTTAGAGTAAATAACGCCATCAATATCTTTTGGCATAGCTGTTTTAGCTTAGCTGTTTTGGTTTAGCTTTTATAACTTAACTGTTATGACTACGCCTTAATTTCCCAAAGGTTATCTTGTGCAACAAGATCATATAAAACTTCAGCTTTGCTAATTAATACTTGAGCAAATTTCTCTTGTTCTTTTTCACCTGTTTGCAGTAATACTTCTGCCTGCATTTGCCATTTTAATGAAAAATGACGCGCAGCATCTCTAGCACTACCAGCAACATTTACAGCATTGTAATCACTAGGTAAGTCACCACAAATAACCCAATAATAATTACCATCAAGTGCCTTTAGTTTCCATACCGACATAAAAGGTATTAAATAACGACTTTCTTCAGCCGAAACACTATTCGTTACCAACCCTTGAGTTGCTAGGTACTTCGTAGCTATTTGATATTGTTCTCTAATCCATTGCTGTTGTTGTTCAACAGTCATTTTTTGTTCTTGTGCCATGAAAATCTCTTTATATTTTTAATAATAACGTTAATAAAAGAAAGGAACGAAAATTAATCAACCAACTGATATTGTTCACGTAAAATACTAACAATTTCAGCTTTAGGGTTATCACTCAATACGATTTTTTTACCCGTGATTTTTTCTGCAATATCAATATAAGTTTTAGACACATCCATCAATACCGATAAAGGTAACTCATTATCACGTGCTAGCGCTTCTCGTTCAGGCATACGTTCTTTATTTAATAGTATGTCAGCATCAGGGAAGTGTTGAAGTAATAATTGACGAAAGCCTTCTTTAGAGTTTTCAACAACCTTACCTGCTTGGTATTGTTCACCGTCCCAAATACGAGATGAGTCAGGCGTACCAACTTCATCCATGTAAATTAACTTATCATTACCTGCTTTGTCTTTTACATAGCCAAATTCGAATTTTGTATCAACAAAAATTTGGTCTATTTGACTTAACGCAGTTGAAATAACATCAAAACCTTCAGTCAGCAGTTTTTCATATAACGTAATGTCATCTTTAGATTTAAAATTAAATGCTGCAAAGTTGTCTTCAATATTCTTACGAGTAATATTTACATCATCCGCTTCTGGCACACCCGGAATTCCTTTTAGAATACCTTTGGTTGATGGTGTTTGTAATAACTCAGGCAACTTACTATCTTTAGCTAAACCTTCAGGTAGCTCGATACCACAAAAATCTCGTTCACCTTTTACATAGCTACGCCACATAGAGCCGGTAATGTACTGGCGACAAATCGCTTCAATCATTACGGGCTTGGCTTTTTGCACTATCCATACAAATGGATGAGGAATATCAAGAATATGACTATCTGCAAGGCCTTGCTCTTTAAACAGCTTAAACCAATGGTTTGAAATTGCATTAAGGGCTGCACCTTTACCTGGTACACCTTTCATACCGCCCTCACCTTGCCAAATGCAATCAAAAGCAGAGATACGATCACTGATAACCATAATTGCTAACGGTGTGTCGCTAGGCACATTATAGTTTTTTTCTTCAATTAAGCGCTTACTGTCACTTTCAGTTAACCAATAAACAGAACGAACTTTACCGCTATGAACGGGGGCATCGGTACGAATAGGTAAATCATTATTTATCGCTAAAACTTTATCAGCTAAATTCATGGAGGTAGACCTTAACATTAAGACTTAAAAATAATTGTAATGAATAATATCTTTAGTATTTATTAGGAGCAAATAAAATAGTATTTATTACGTTTATCTTTTTTATTAATATAATTTAGTTTTACATACCAGCTTTTATACAATTGATTTATACAATAGCTATTTGATCTGATTGAATTAATTTTGAGTAGTTTTTCTTACCAGTTAGTTCAATTTCAAAAAAATAAATGTACCAGGATTATACTTACTTATTAAGTATATTTAATGTAGAAATCAGCTTATACCAGTTTCATTAATTAAGTGAACAATTTTATGCGTAGAAAAAATTGCCAAATACAAGGCATTTATTTCAATAACTAGTTGTTCTAATTATTAAATAAATAACGATGTAATTGGTGATTTTAGCAAGTAGGAATGATCACATAGTTAGTGAGATGGGTATTAATACCAATTAAAATTAATTACTTAAAAAAGAAAAGGACGCCAATAGGCGTCCTTTTCTAGTAAAGCTTTTTTCAATTCTTATGCAGCTAAAGAAGCTTTCGCTTTTTCAACTAAGAATGTGAATGCTGCTTTGTCGTATACTGCGATGTCAGCTAGGATCTTACGATCAATTTCAATCGAAGCTATTTTCAAGCCATTGATGAATTTGCTGTAAGATAAACCATTTTGACGAGCTGCTGCGTTAATACGAGCGATCCAAAGCTGACGGAATTGACGTTTACGTTGACGACGATCGCGGTAAGCGTATTGACCTGCTTTAGTTACTGCTTGATAAGCAACACGGTAAACACGACTACGTGCTCCGTAATAACCTTTAGCTTGCTTTAGAACTTTTTTATGACGTGCACGAGCTTGTACACCACGTTTTACTCTAGCCATTTTCTATATCTCCTAATTAACCGTGACGTAAAAGTTTTTTAACTGACTTAATGTCAGATGCAGCGATCATGTGCTTAGCACGAAGATGACGCTTAACTTTAGTACGACGCTTAGTCAAGATATGACGAAGGCCAGCTTGTTTGAACTTGTAGCCAGAAGCTGTTTTTTTAAAGCGCTTTGCAGCACCTTTATTGGTTTTCATTTTAGGCATGTGAATAACTCTCAAATGTATACCTTGACCATAAAAATGGTGGGTATATGCCAAATATTAAGTAGCGAGGGCGAAATTATTATTAACACAAAGTGATAATAAACAATTTACTTGCAAGCCTGTACTACCAGCGTAAAGATAAAATTGGTGAATTAAGTTTTAAGCCTTATTTAAAAGGATAAAACTTAATTACTTGTCAAACCAAAGATTATCTATTTTTAGGGGCTAGAACCATCACCATTTGACGACCTTCCGCTCTACGCGGAAAGAATTCTAGAACAGTTAGTTCTGCTAAATCGTTTTTAACGCGAGTTAGTAGTTCTAAACCAAGTTCTTGGTGGGCCATTTCACGGCCACGGAAACGTAATGTTACCTTGACCTTGTCGCCGCCTTCTAAAAAGCGTTTCAGGTTACGTAATTTCACCTGATAATCGCCTTCATCTGTACCAGGACGGAATTTAATTTCCTTAACCTGTATTTGTTTCTGCTTTTTACGTTGCTCTTTCTGTTCTTTAGATTTCTCATAAAGAAACTTGCCGTAATCCATAACGCGGAGTACCGGAGGTTTAGCCGTAGGGCTTATTTCAACAAGATCGACACCTGCTTCTTCCGCTTGGTTCATAGCTTCATCTAATGTAACTATGCCACCCGCTTCGCCGTCAAACTTAATTAAACGAACTTCATTATCAGGAATACCTGTGATTAACTCATTTAAACGATGTGCTGGCTCTTTTTGCCCGCCTCGTTGTCCACCTTTAATAGCCATGTTCCTCCAAAGAACTTTGTTCCAAGTAATCGACGTTATTATAATTTAGCGATTACTCAGATTAAAAAATATTTTTATGTTTGTTTTATACTCTATTATAAGTAATTTTCTCTCTAAGTACGAGAACTAACTTCTTCACTTAATTTTGTAATAAAGCTATCAACAGACATTTTACCTAAATCTTCACCACTTCGAGTTCGTACTGCAATTTCGCCAGATTCCATTTCTTGATCACCGACTACTAACAAATATGGAACTCTCTTTAAAGTGTGCTCGCGGATTTTAAAGCCTATCTTCTCATTTCTCAAGTCTAACTTTGCTCTAAATCCATTTTCTTTTAGTTTTTTCACTACTTTTTGACAATATTCGCTCTGTTTGTCCGTAATATTCATTAATGTCACTTGAATTGGAGATAACCACGTTGGAAACTTCCCAGTGAACTCTTCAATTAAAATACCAATAAAACGTTCAAGTGAACCTAAAATTGCACGATGAATCATGACAGGAATATAGCGTTCGTTATCTTCACCAACATAAGTTGCGCCTAAACGCTCTGGTAAAGCAAAATCTAATTGCACTGTGCCACATTGCCAAGCACGACCTAAACAATCCATTAACGTGAATTCAATTTTAGGACCGTAAAAAGCACCTTCACCCGGTAAGTATTCAAACTTAATATTACTGTCTGTTAATGCTTGTGCTAAACCTGCTTCCGCTTTATCCCAAATTTCATCACTACCAATGCGATTTTCTGGACGCGTAGACAATTTAACAACAATATCTTCAAAGCCAAACGAACCGTAAACGTCATATACCATTTCGATACATTTTTTCACTTCGTCTTGAACTTGTGATTCCATACAGAAAATATGCGCATCATCTTGTGTAAAGCCACGAACACGCATTAAGCCATGTAAAGAGCCTGACGGTTCATTACGATGACAACAGCCAAATTCAGCAATACGTAAAGGTAAATCACGGTATGATTTTAAACCTTGGTTAAATATTTGCACATGACCAGGGCAGTTCATTGGTTTTATTGCGTATTCACGCTTTTCAGATTCAGTAGTAAACATGCCATCAGCATATTTGTCCCAGTGACCTGACTTTTCCCAAAGACTTCTGTCCATCATCATTGGTGCTTTAACTTCGTCGTAATCATACTCATGTAGTTTTTCACGCACGAATTTTTCTAATTCAGTGTAGATTGTCCAACCGTCGTTATGCCAAAACACCATGCCTGGCGCTTCTTCTTGCCAATGGAATAAATCTAATGTTTTACCAATTTTACGGTGATCACGCTTTTCAGCTTCAGCTAAACGAACAATATACGCTTTAAGTTGTTTTTTATCTGCCCATGCAGTGCCGTAAATACGTTGCAACATTTTGTTGTCTGAATTACCGCGCCAGTAAGCACCCGCAACTTTCATTAATTTAAAATGATGGCAATGACGCATACTTGGTACATGAGGACCACGACACATATCAATGTATTCTTGATGATGATATAGCGCAGGTGTGTCTGTTTTCTCGATGTTTTGATCAAGAATTTCTAATTTGTATGTTTCACCGCGTTCAGTAAATGCGTCGTAAGCATCTTGCCAAGAACCGGTTTTTTTCACAACTTCATAACCAGTACGGGCTAACTCAGTCATGCGTTTTTCTAATTTCACTAAATCATCTTCAGTGATTGATTCTTCTAAATCAACATCATAATAAAAACCATTATCGATGGTTGGGCCTATAGCCATTTTAACATTAGGGTATAGTTGCTTAATAGCATGCCCTAATAAATGCGCACATGAATGACGAATGATCTCAAGCCCTTCACTATCTTTACTGGTAATAAGTTGTAAAGCAGCATCTTGGGTGATTAATTCACAAGCATCAACAAGATTTCCGTCGATACGACCAGCAATAGTTGCTTTCGCTAAACCAGGGCCAATATCAAGTGCTACATCCATTACAGATACTGCATTGTCAAATGAACGTTGTGAACCATCTGGGAGAGTAATTACAGGCATTAAATTTCCTTGTCAGTGGCGACACACACTAAGTGCCGCTTGATGTTTATTATGTTTAAAGTAAATGAAAAATCGATAAATATTGGAGATTATTCTAACGCATTAAACTCAACTTACAGCTGCTTAGAATAATTCGAGGTCCGCAATATAGGGCAATTTAGCTTAATTTGCAATTTTTTTAGTCACTATAGTGACTATTCAAGCATTGATAACGCCATTGCTTCGGCTATTTTAATACCATCAATGCCCGCCGATAAAATACCACCGGCATAACCTGCGCCTTCACCTGCTGGGTATAAACCTTTAGTATTTAAACTTTGCAGTGTTGTTCTATCACGCGTTATTTGTATAGGTGAAGAGGTACGTGTTTCAACGGCAGTTAACGTAGCGTCTTTCATCGAGAAGCCTTTAATTTTACGCTCAAAAGCAGGTAACGCTTCTCTAATAGCCGTAACAGCATAATCAGGTAATGCTTCACTTAAATCACAATAAACCACACCTGGTTTATAAGAAGGTATAACACTACCGTGCTCACCCGTTTTATTTCCTACTAAAAAATCACCAACAAGCTGCACAGGTGCATCGTAATTTTCACCACCCATTCTAAAAGCTTGCTCTTCTAACCGACGTTGAAATTCAATACCCGCTAATACCGAGTCGTCTTTAGAGGCAAATTTACCCGAGGTATAATCTTTTGGCTCTATACCCACCACAATGGCACTGTTTGCATTACGCTCGTGGCGAGAGTATTGGCTCATACCATTAGTAACTAATCGACCTTCCTCTGATGCTGCAGCTACTACCGTACCACCTGGGCACATACAGAAACTATAAACACTTCGGCCATTACTCGCATGATGAACAAGTTTATAATCTGCCGCGCCTAAAATTTCATTACCGGCATTTTCACCAAAACGTGCTTCATCAATAACTGATTGCTCATGCTCGATACGAAAACCAACTGAAAAAGGTTTAGCTTTAATAAAAACACCTTCGTTATAAAGCATTTTAAAGGTGTCTCTTGCGCTATGCCCTATCGCCAAAGCAATGTGACTTGTTGCAATATGTTCACCACTTGCTAGCGTTAACCCCGTTACTTGTTTTGCAGTAAAGTCGGTTAGTTCATCTTCATCAAACGTAATACTTTCGTCATTTTCAAAATGAATTTGTTCAACCCTTTCACCAAAGCGCACTTCGCCGCCCAATTCAAAAATTTTCGCACGCATTTTTTCAACCATAGTCACTAGTTTAAACGTACCAATATGTGGCTTGCTTACATATAAAATTTCTTCTGGTGCGCCTGCATCAACAAACTCATGCAAAACTTTTCGGCTATAGTGCTTAGTATCTTTTACTTGGCTGTATAATTTGCCATCAGAGAACGTACCCGCCCCGCCTTCGCCAAACTGTACATTTGACTCAGTATTTAATATTTTTTTACGCCAAAAACCAAAGGTATCTTTAGTGCGCTCTCTTACTTCTTTACCACGTTCTAAAATAATTGGTTTAAAGCCCATTTGTGCTAATACTAAACCAACAAATAAACCACAAGGGCCCATACCAATAACAACAGGACGTTGTTTTAGTTTTTCAGGTGCTTGTGCGACAAACTTATAAGCCATGTCAGGCGTTACTTTCACATGCGGGTCTTTACTAAAAGCAGCCAGTAATGCTTCATCCTTAGTTGTAGTAATATCTAAGGTATAAATTAAGAAAATATTATTTTTTTTACGAGCATCATACCCACGTTTAAACACGGTAAAATTAACTAATTCAGCTTTAGTAATCGCAAGTTTTTCAAGTATTGCCTGCTCAATAGCATCAGCTGGATGATCTAAAGGTAATTTAATATCGGTTAAACGCAACATGGTCTGAGATCCAAAAATAAGGGCTGTATATAAAATATGGCGGCATTTTACCTGATAGTAAGACGCATACCAATTAAAACAAGAGATTGAATTTAAAATAAAGCAAGGTATGATCCACACCAAATTGATTAAAGAGTAAATAAATTATGGCTTTTGTTGTTACCGATAATTGTATTCGCTGTAAATACACAGATTGTGTTGCGGTATGTCCGGCAGACGCTTTTTTTGAAGGACCAAACTTTCTTGTTATTAACCCAGACGATTGTATTGACTGTGATTTATGCCCAGTAGAATGCCCTGCAGGTGCTATTTACCAAGAAGATGAAGTACCTGAAGATCAAAAAGAATTTATTAAATTAAATGCTGAACTATCACAAATATGGCCAAGAATTACTGAGATTAAAGACGCGCCTGATGATGCAAAAGAATGGGATGGTGTTGAGAATAAATTAAAATTTTTAGAAATTGAAGATTAACCAATAATTATATACTCAAGTTATCCGCTCAAAGACCGATATAAAGCTACTGAGGCAATCTTACTGATAACATAACTGATAACGTAACTAATATTAAGTTACCTTTTATTTGTCTTCAATACCTTATCAGTTCATCAATTTTATAAAATAGGAAGTCGTTATGGACAACATGACTGTTAATATAAAAACACCAAATCATCAACCCAATCAAATAAACAAGTTTTCGACAATAAAAGATGATGAAGCATTAAATACCAATCCCCTTGCTTCTACTGAAAATAGCAAAACGGAAGAAGGTGAAGAAAAAGAAGACCCGTTAGACCAAATGATAGAAGAATTAGAAGAGCAAATAGCCGAACTAGCACAAGAAATAGCACAAGAAATAGCACAACTTAATACCAATGATGAAAGCTCACAAGAAAAAGCAAAAATATTAAATGCTGAGTTAGCAGGATTACAGGCACAGTTAATTGAATTAGTAAGCCAGAAACTTGGATCTTAAAAAGTAATAAATACCCCCTGTAATGAAATCGTTTACAGGCTCATAATGATACCTAGCTATTTATTGTTAAACCTATCCTGAGTAATTATTCACTATGAATATGCGTAATAACAAACATTTTTTTAATAGTTAGCTGTAATGGTTGCCTGTGTTAGGCTTCTTCAATATGATGGCCTACCTTTAGACCTTTTATCTTATAGCCTACAGTCAAAACTTAATGAATCTTACTCCCTTTTACACAAATGTTAAAAGTTTAGCTAAACTTTCTTACCCTATTCTCATCGCACAGCTTATTCAAAATTTAATGGGATTCATTGATATTGTTATGGCTGGTCGAGTTAGCGCAATTGATATGGCTGCAGTCGCCGTAGCAAATAGTATTTGGCTACCCTTAATATTAACCATTTATGGCTTAGTGATGGCACTGGCTGTTATTGTTTCCCAACTAGCAGGTGCAAAAGACTACATAGCTATTAGTGAGCAAACCTATCAAACCGCTTGGATTGCGCTCGCATTAGGCCTATCGCTTATTGGGTTATATTACTTGCTGGCCCCCATGATCGCGCCAGCGATTGAATTAGAAGGCAACTTAAAACCATTACTGTTTGATTATTTACGTTACATTGTGTGGGGGGCCCCTGGTTATTGCCTTTATTTAGTGTTAAGAAATTACGCTGAAGGGCTTTCATATACTAAACCAACCATGGTTATTAGCATTATTGGCTTATTGGTAAACATTCCGGCTAATTATATATTCATTTACGGCGAATTTGGTGCACCTGCATTAGGTGGCGCCGGTTGTGGTGTTGCTACTGCAATCGTCTATTGGGCAATGTTTATTGGTATGTTTTTATATGCCTTTTATTCAAAAACATTAAAAAAATCATCGCTGTTTGATAAATGGTATTGGCCTAGTTGGTCTAAAATTAAAAACATTTTAAACCTAGGCACGCCTATCGCCTTATCCTTATTATTTGAAGTTAGCTTATTTGCCGTTGTTGCTATTATATTAGTGCCTTTTGGTGCTGAAACCGTTGCAAGCCATCAAATAGCGCTTAACTTTAGTGGCTTGATCTTTATGGTGCCATTAAGTTTGGCTATGGCGACTACGATAAAAGTTGGTAACGCATTAGGTAATAAAAATCACCAACAAGCAAAAGCCTATACCACGCACGCAATTGTTCTAGGCTTACTACTCGCTGTTTTTACCGCAATAATTACCCTAGTGTTCAGAGTACCTATTGTTGGCATTTATACTGATGAACTTCCTGTAATAGAGCTTGCAGCAAACATTATGCTTTTAGCAACCCTGTACCAGTTTTCAGACACCGTACAAGTTGTTTCCGCAGGCGCATTACGTGGCTATAAAGATACCAAATCTATTTTATATATCACGTTCGTTTCATATTGGTTAATTGGCTTGCCTGTAGGGATAGTGCTAGGCATTACCGACTGGTTTGTTCCCAAAATGGGCGCTTATGGTTTTTGGATAGGGTTTATCGTCGGTTTATCTACTGCGGCAGTATTACTTGCTTGGCGTTTAAAGGTAGTTCAAGCCCGTCTTGCGTTAAAAACAATCAATTAAACTTTATTTAAGCGAATTTAAGCAAAAGCGCTTGCAAGGACATAAGTTGACGGCTAACATAGCGCCCGTTGATTGATTCAATTAAGCATTTTGCTCGCTTAGCTCAGTTGGTTAGAGTACTTGCATGACATGCAAGGTGTCGCAGGTTCGAGTCCCGCAGCGAGCACCAAATTAGGTTCATTAAGAACCCAAAGAAACCCGTAATATTATAGAGATATAATGTTACGGGTTTTTTATTGTCTGTAACGTGCATAACAACCTAATACCATCCATTAAAAAAGCGGTACCATAAGCGGTACTGGTTTCAATTACATAATCTGGTACCGCTTTATGGCTAAAGTCACTCCCCTTTCAAACGCCTAAAGCAACTAATATGGCAAGCATTAGACCTGATGAACTTCGTAAGCTAATGAATGATTTAAGTTACGCCAGTATCAAGTTAGTTACGCGATGTTTAATTGAATGGCAATTGCATACCATGACACGTCCGAGTGAAAGTGCAAAAGTTCCTATAACCCCACAAACTATTGAAATTTTAGCCCGCTCCCCCCCTTCGCCAATATAAATAACCATAGAACATAAACTAAACGAACCTTTATTATTATTGTTATCTAGGTTAAAACAGAGTAAAACGAAACAAACGCTTATATTTTACAAAACCACTTGCTATACTCATAATAATATAAACGAATGTTTAGATATCATTATGAGTATACAGATAAAGAAAATAGAACAATTAGGATTATTGAGTAAATTGGTTAGAAAATCGCAAAATATTCGCCAAGATGACTTAGGCATGATGACAGATAATAGCCATGTTTTTATTGGTCAATTTGAAAACGGTAAAGATACCGTTGAAATAGGCCGGGTACTAAAAATCATGGAAGAACTGGGTATTCGTTTATATGCAGACCTGCCTCCAGAGTTAAATGAAAATGAGCTTAAAGAAAAAATAGCATTACTCTTATCGACAAGTAAGGACAAATAGCATGATAGCAATAGAAACTAGGCTATTAATTGTTTATTTCGAAAATCATGTTATTGGCAAGCTGCAAGAATATAATAATACTTGGCAGTTTACCTATCATGAAAGCTGGTTAACTACACCACTAGGATTTGATATATCACCCCATTTATCACGCCAAACTCAACCTCATATTGATGGTGCTAGTGAACGTCACGTGCAATGGTTTTTCGATAACTTACTGCCCGAAGAAGATGCTAGAACATTACTGGCTCGCGATGCGGAAGTAACTAAAGATGATGTGTTTGGTCTATTGGAATACTATGGAGCAGAATCTGCAGGGGCTTTAACATTGTTACCCGTGGGGAAAATAAATCCAGCGGGCACATTCGATGAATTATCATTAGAAGTGTTATCTGAGCGCATTAAAAAGCTACCGAAAATATCACTTAACAAAGGCGCAAAAAAAAGAATGTCGCTTGCTGGGGCTCAACACAAGCTTGCAGTCGTCTTTCATCAAGGACAATTATACGAGCCTTCTGGTTCAGCGCCTTCAAGTCATATATTAAAACCTGATCACCCTAAACCTGATGAGTATTGGCAATCAACAAGAAATGAATGGTTTGTTATGTCACTTGCCAAAAGCTTGGGATTTGATATTCCTGCTGTTAATTTAATTTATGTACCTGAGCCTGTTTATCTTGTTGAGCGTTTTGATCGTGACAATACATGGCCTGATCAAAGCAGACTTCACATGTTAGACGCATGCCAATTACTAGCGCTTGATAAAG
The DNA here is from genome assembly GCF_009832865.1 of Colwellia sp. 20A7. Lineage (NCBI taxonomy): Bacteria > Pseudomonadati > Pseudomonadota > Gammaproteobacteria > Alteromonadales > Colwelliaceae > Colwellia > Colwellia sp. 20A7. Next base: position 2,995,498 of record NZ_CP047130.1, read on the forward strand.
CATTCAAATATAAAAGCAGTAATGTAGAGTCATTATGCATATTGAATGATCACTGTCGTAATAAAGCAAAAACCAGAATGCTATTGTTTAACTGGGCGGTGTTTAATGCCATTGTTGGCAATACTGACGCTCATTTGAAAAACTTATCTTTTTTTATAACGAACGATGCTATTACGTTAACACCCCATTATGACCTATTGAGTACAGCTATATATGCTGATAGTAATCGTTTATTTGATGATGAATTATCTCAGCCTATGGGCGAAGCGAGAACACTTGGTCAATTAACCGTTAAAGATGTTGTCTTATTTGGTGAATCTTTAGGGTTGAAGGAAAAGCAGTGTTTAAAGCAACTGAAAGCCTTATTATCTTCAATAGAAGAAAGAGCGATGCTTTTATATTCTGAAGTAGAAGCATTACCTACTAATATTTATAAAGCAGGTGAATTACGCATGCTTCGAGAGATAATACACATCATCATAAAAGAAATGGTTAAAAGACTTTCTTAACCAATAAACATCAAATTAATTAGCATACAGATACGGACATTCACCGCTTAGCAAGTTAATATCATTGTGTTGCTTGGTAAATAAGGACTCACCGAAAAGCGATACCAATGCTGACATACTTCATCTCAAGCGAGAAAGTAAGTGTAATAGTAAAGAGGTGACGTTTAATCAGAAGTTTATGGATGTACCATTGTTCTTCCCATGTTAACGTCTATTGAGAGGGTATCGGTAACAGCTTCTTTTCAACAAGCGCTTGCTCATCGAAATAAGGGTTATTAATGATAATTATTTTTCGGTCTTTTAAATTTGCACGGTCAATATCTTCTTTATAATATTTATTAAAGAGGTCTTTTAGCTCACCATTTTCAAGCATCATCTGTAAACCATATTCAAATCTTTTAATAATAGTTAATTCGTCTGTTGACACATAAATATAAGACACCATAGGAATATAGAGCGCAAGTGTAGGCTCAACCATAATATTTTCTAATGTACTTATTCTATCGTCTAATTCGTTATAAGCTTCATAAATAGCTCGGGGGAAATAATCAAACCGATTTTTATTGAGCATTAAAAAGAGCCCTTCAAAATTACTACCAATGACTGTTTCTATATTCGATTTATGTAATAAACTATTAATAGTCCAGCCTTGTTGTACACCGGCGGTTAAATTTTTGAGGTCGTCAAATGAATTGACAAGCGCAAACTTTTCAAGATTACTTTTATTAATTAATAATAAACGATAGCTTAATTGCCCAAACCTAATAGGTATTCTAATAGGGGTTGCCACACGATTCCATTCTGTACTTGCTGCGGCAATAAATACATTAATCATTTTATCAACTTTAAGAGAATGAAGCGCTCTTATTGTCGTCATGTCGACATTTATAAATTCTAAAGTAAAAGGGCCAAAATTTGATTCTGAAATTTCTAATGCACGCTGTATTACTTCATCTTTATGCAATGATCTTTTATCTTCTCTTAGAATAGGCTTATGCATTTTTATATTATCTATCGCATATGACGTATTCATAATAGCTAAGATAAATAAAACACAAATTAATTTTATAAGATGCATAGTATGTAATTACCTTTAAGTCTATTTCACTAGAGTATAGGTGGTTATTACTTTTATGCTAGCGACACTCGGGAGTCAAGAGCTTAATAAAGCCTGCAACGGTAAGCTTATAGTCGACATAGGCCATACACGCCAATACCGCCTTTTCATAAAGCATTGCTTGTGACTTAAATCGCCCTTCCCAAAGCCTACCTTTGCAATTATCTTCAATATTGGCTTTACGCGCGATATGTTCATTTAAGTTGCGCATCAGCGAAGATAAATCACTTAAGCGGTTTCGCCATTCATTAATAATATCATGCGCTTTGTCTTTTTCAGCTTGGCAGCTACTTTGTTATTTTTGTAAACGCTCAACTAGCGGGTGATTATGGTAAAACTGTTGCCAACGCTGAGAGACTTTCTCTTAACTACAAGCGAAAGCTTCACTTTCATCAACATAAACAACCAAGTGAAATGACATGGTGTATTGGCATAAATTATAAAGGATAGTCATTTAAATTTGAACAACACTTACAATTCAACTAATGCTTTATAAGCGACTATCCTTATTATTTTGGTTACCCATTTAGCTTCATTGCGAGATGCTTTTCGTAACTTCTTATCAGAGATAGTTAATTCACCACAATTAATGGCAGTTTTGGCTTTTGGAAGTACTCCTCTCTACTAGGTTTGGTTTTTCTGAGGTCGTCTTTGTTAATTTGCATTGCTGAATGCATGACATATATCCTGTTAACGCTTTGGTATTACTGGGCTTATGTTTGCTATTGACGAGATTATATCAAGATTATTTGGAACTGACTGAAATCATTCTTAATATTTCTTAATTTATTCAGCAATAAGCTTTGGCTTGAAGTAAACTACACCGCGACAATTATCTTATATTATCTAAAAACAGTAAAACTTCTATGCAGACTCTATCTCAATTAAAAAATGGTGACTTACTGGGTGTTAAACGCTTAGCACTTTCTGAAAACTTAACTTCATTTCCTCTAGAGATTTTAAGTTTGGCTGACAGCTTAGAAATATTAGATTTATCGAATAATCAATTAACCTCTTTGCCTAAAGAGTTAGTTCAATTAACTAAACTCAAAATAATTTTTGCTTCTGATAATCCTTTTACTACCTTGCCTGAAGTACTTGGACAATGTGAAAGTTTAGAAATGATCGGCTTTAAAGCGAATAAAATTAAAACGGTACCTGCTAATGCCTTACCTAAAAAGTTACGCTGGTTAATATTAACGGATAATTGTATTGAGCTTTTACCTGATACTTTAGGCGAATGCCCTCGATTACAAAAACTCATGGTTGCAGGTAATCAATTAACTGAACTGCCACTCACCATGGCGAAGCTGACAAATCTTGAGTTAGTGCGTATTTCAGCTAATCAACTCAACGAGTGCCCTACTCATTTATTAAAGTTGCCTAAGCTTGCTTGGCTGGCTTTTTCTGGCAATCCTTTTAGCAAAACTGAAACAGATACTGCTAGCTTTGATGAAGTTGAGGTGAAAGAAGCAAACATTCAGACTTCCGTTCCTTTAGTCCCATCTTCTAGTTACGTCTTACAAGATGAACTCGGGCGCGGTGCATCAGGTGTTATTTCACGCGCCGTATGGAAAGAAAGCCAGTCAAAGTTCCCTAATGAAATTGCAGTAAAAGTATTTAAAGGCGAAATCACTAGTGACGGTTACCCTGAAGATGAATTACAAGTTTGTTTAAAAACAGGTAACCACAAAAATATTGTTCGCTCTTTAGCCCAAATAAACGAAGAAGGCTATTTAGCGCTTATTATGGGATTGATACCAGCAGGTTATAATAATTTAGGCTTACCACCCTCTTTGAAAAGCTGTACTCGAGATACTTTTCCCACTGACTTCACTTTAAGTATTCATCAAATAAGTAAAATAGTGATGCAGATGCAAGACGTTTTTGAACATTTACATAGCAACCAAGTTTCTCATGGCGATTTGTATGCTCATAACACCTTATTTGATGATAAAGCCAATATTATATTTGGTGATTTTGGCGCAGCAACCATGTACCACAAGCTAACAAGCGAACAGCAGCTATTAATCCAACAGATTGAAACGCGTGCTTTAAATCACTTTATTGATGATCTATTGGGTGTTTGCTGTGAGCAAGATAAACACAGCGAAGTTTATAAAGAATTACTCAAAAAAATAGGCTAAACATTTAGTTTCTAATAATATTTGATGGGATAACTATTCATTCAATTACAGTGAAATAAGCATGTAAAATTGAATGAATAGATGAATATTAACAGGTACTCATGTCTCAGCTTATTAAGACGCTTGTTTTGGAAAAGCGGTTATATCTTCTGGAATAACAAACCAACTGAGCTTTTAGCTAACCCATACATGAACACTAGGTTCCAAAAAATTTAACGAGTACAGTCGCTCAAAGTTCTTTTCTCAAAGTAACTTTTGTTGCAGTTCAACTTGTTTTATTGGTGAAGCCATTCCTGACCTCTTACTGTTTATACTCCTAGCCCATCCTCCTAAAGTATTAAAAATATAAGCGACTAACCTTGTTAATTTCTCGAATTCATGTTCTATATCCACCTAAATTTGCTATCATAACGGCTTTCAAAGCAGCATTAAAAACAATAAGGCAGCAGTACTGAGTGGCAGCTTTCCAACTTAGAGATTATCAACAAGAAGCCGTATCGAAGGTGCTTAAACACTTTAAAAGAACCAACGAATCTGCAGTGATTGTTTTACCTACGGGCTCAGGTAAAAGCCTGGTAATCGCCGAACTTGCTCGCTTAGCAAAACGAAAGATACTCGTGTTAACGCACGTAAAAGAGTTGGTCGAGCAAAATCATCAAAAATTTGAAAGCTATGGTGTTACTGCCGGAATTTACTCTGCGGGATTAAAACTTAAAGAAACTCAACACCAAGTCACGTTCGCCAGCATACAATCGGCAGCCCGCAATTTAGATGATTTTAATACCCCCTACTCCTTAATTATTATTGATGAATGTCATCGCGTTAACCTAGCCAGTACTGACTTGACTGGTGAGCAGTCTGATGTGCCGTCTAAAGGCTTGCTTATAGATAAGTCTCAATCCCTGCTTAAAGATAGGTCTAAATTCCAGCTTAAAGATAAGACTAAAGACGCGCTAAATGGCGAATCAAAAGAAAGCGCAAGTAAACTGGGCAATAGTAATCAGTATCAACAAATCATTGATAAGTTAATGCAAGTAAATCCCGAAGTGAAATTATTAGGTTTAACCGCAACCCCTTATCGTTTAGGCATGGGCTGGATTTATAAAAAGCATTACCGTGGCTTTGTGCGAACCCAAGAGAAACGACCTTTTGAACACTGTATTTATGAACTACCTCTGCACTATTTAATTAAGAAAAACTATTTAACCAAGCCCAATTTAGTTGATGCCACCATAGAACATTATGATTTTAGTAGCCTGCGAGCAAACGCTTCTGGCGACTATAGTCCTACGGATATGAATTATCTATTAAATAAAAACCCAAGGGTGACACAAAGCATTATTGAACAGGTCATTGAGTTAGGTGAAAAACGCCAAGGTATTATGATTTTTGCCGCCACAGTTGAACATGCTAAAGAGGTTTATAGTTATTTACCCGCCACATTAAGTGCCTTAATTACTGGCGCTACCGACAATACTGAGCGCGACGCGTTAATTAAAGCATTCAAGCGAAAAGACATTAAATATCTGGTTAATGTGTCGGTATTAACCACTGGTTTTGATGCGCCCCATGTCGATATGATTGCGATATTGCGTCCAACACAATCAGTTAGTCTTTATCAGCAAATAATTGGTCGTGGCCTGCGCTTAAGTGAAAACAAGAAAGATTGCTTGGTGATTGACTATACCGGCAATGATTTTGACCTTTATCAACCCGAAGTAGGTGAGAAAAAGCCAAATAGTAAAAGCCAGCCGGTGCAAGTTGTTTGCCCTAGTTGTGAATTTCCCAATATATTTTGGGGTATTTGTGATGATGACGGCTATTTAGTAGAGCACTACGGCAGACGATGCCAAGGCCTGGTTTATGCTCCCGCTGAAGAGCAAGAACAGCAAGAGCAACCAGAGCAGCAGATCAGCGAGAGCCAATGTGACTACCGCTTTGTTTTTAAAGAATGTCCTCACTGTGGTGGTGAAAATGACATAGCTGCGCGTACCTGTTTACAGTGCTTTGAGGTCTTGGTCGACCCCGATGATATGTTAAAAAAGGCACTGCAACTTAAAGATTCAAAAATAATTCGCTGCGCAGGTCTTAATTTAACCCGAGTTAATGGTAAGGTGAGTGATAAAGGCGCTGATAAGTTAAAAATCATTTACCATGATGAAGAAGGTACTGAGCTTAATGAGTCTTTTGACTTTGCTAGGCCTAATCAGGTTAAAGCGTTCAATGCTATTTTTGCTAAACGCCTAAGCGCTAAATTAAATGTTCAACTGGGTTCAACTGAGTCGTTTGAAGTGACTACTTTAGATCAAGCATTAAAGCTAGCGAACCTATTGCCTTGTCCTGATTTTGTCATTGCCAGAAAACAAAAATACTATTGGCGTATTAAAGACAGACTTTTTGATTATCATGGTAAATACCGAAAAGCCAATGCGCTTAAATAACCTGAACTCTGGATAAGCAATATGACTCAAGTCGACTTACTTTATGAGGTGATGATTTTTAATAATAATTTATCCTCATATTTGATATAAGTATTACTCACCAACACATTTATTCTTTGCTTGTTTTTCTTTTAACGCCACATCTGAACTCACAGAAAAAAAATAATATGTATATCTTTATCAATTAAGATTGAGACAGTCATTAATTTTGATCTTTAAATTGATGGGTGACCTAATTGTTTATTGTGACTGTAACCAATTTTCTATACTTTCACTTTTATCTCTTTGTATCCACTTTGAGCGACTGTCCTTGTTAATTGATGATAACCTCAAAACTATAAGGTATATTTTAATTAGCAAAACGATAATATGTTAATTTTGAAAGTAATAATCAATGGAGTCAAGTTCATAGAGAGATGGACTTTATAAATCTATTAGATTCATTAAAAAGTTATGATAACTAATGTTAATTTAATTATAGACAATTACTCAATAACAATGGCTTTATTGGTAGTATGAGTAAGAAGGGTTGCTGTTGGGATAATGCCGTTGCTGAAAGCTTCTTTGGCAGCCTAAAGCAAGAGCGTGTTCACTGGAAAAATTATGAAACACGCTATGAAGCTCAACAAGATATAATGAATTACATAACCATGTGGTACAACAGTAACCGACTACACTCTTACTTAGGGTATCAAAGCCCTAATGATTTTGAATTGAAAATTAATGAGTTAGAAAAAGTAGCTTAACTAGGGTGTCTGAATTTACTTGACCAGGTCACGTCGATATCATCTTTAATGCTTACCTGAGTAACATCAGCTAAAAATGACTGATATGAATTAAGCGCGGCACTATACATGCCATTACCCTTATCATTTTTCAGCTTAAACTCCTCAACTTGCATAGCCTTGCTAGCAACAATTGAGTATTTAGCATAAGAGCCTATCGATAATAAATTATCTTGTGATATACCAGCGTCAAACAACCAATTTGAAATTGAACCCTTTAATGCTGTGGTATATTTTTTAACAGTACTTTCTGACTTACCTAGTGTTAATGCCCAACGTTGATATTGAGCTTCAAGGCTACCTAAATTTTGTGTTAAAGCGTCTTTTAATGCTGGCCTTGTTATGGGGCTCTTTAAGTAATCAAAAAGTTCATCATCAACATATGCAAAATTTACGCACCGATCAATCGCAGCATTAGAAGCCGATTTAAGTTGCTTAAATTATTGTTGATATTCTGAGTTGATATTCAGATGCCAAAAAGGGCTACTTTGTAGATGATAAAAAGGTAAGAATGGCGTGTCTTTATCGTTACCCTGCTTTAACTGATTAAAGTAATGAGTAAAACTCGATTTTAATTGTTCAACATATTGAATTTGATTGTGGGTAATAGTACCTTGTTCTATAAGGTCAATAATCGCCAGCATTAAACACACTTTATGTGGTTTAGTATGACCACTCGATTTATCAAGCTTCAGCGATTGAAATTTTTCAACGTAGTACTGTACGGTCATGTTTAGTCCCTTTCGAAAACAAGTGTTTGCCAGGTTACATTTGAACGCTGCATTTTATCATTTGAAATATTATTAATTTTAATTGTTAACTTGTTATTTTTAGCTTGCTCAACTAATTCATCAGCATTAAACGGATATGCTGTACGTCCATCCTCGAAGTTACCAACCCTTATGGTTATTACCAACAATCCTCTAAACTTAATTAAAGGCATTAATCGCTCAAGAGATTTACACTGATTGATGGGGGATAAATGCATCCAAACGGCACTCACTAAAACGACATCAAAACAACATTCATTATTAATAGTTTTCAACGATGGCAATGAATCGTTTAACCACTGGATATTATTATGAGGAAAATTTTTTTTTGCTTGGGAGAGTAATTTCTTAGCTGGTTCTAATGCTGTAACTTGGAAGTTTTGGTTGGCTAACCAACTAGCATCTCTGCCAGAGCCAGCACCTACATCTAGTGCTGTTTTAGTTGCCTTGTCTAACTTCAATAAAAGATGTTTCCAACTGCCATGAACAATACTAGCTGAAATGGATTTGTATTGTACAGCTAAAAACTCAGCATTGGCGTTGTAAAAATTGATGTTTTCGTTCAATCAGTTAATCCTTTTATAACTTTATTATTTAGTGCTATATAAAGCATTCCTTTATTCAAGAGATAAGGTGCAACAAATGTAATTCATTGTCAAACCAATAAGATTAAGAACTAATTTAAATCAACGCATTATTTATAAAAAACAAATGACATCCAAAAACTTTAATAATAAGCAATACCGTACATAAATAACTTTGCCAAATTAGGCGATGGTATAAATTTAATTGTTCTATGCACTTATTCAGCTAATCTAGCTTGTGAAACGACAAATCAATGAAGTAAGCCGTTACAGTTATTCATTGCACTTTATGTGACTAAATCAGGCCAGTTTATTTTTGATTGGTCTACACTGCCTTTACAGCTCATCGGTTCATTGCCTTTATAATTTCGACATCCCCAAAACTCACCCTTTTTACTTGAACGTAAAACCATTTCTGCATTACATTTAGCGCAGGTTGGTATCAGAGTTTTGCATGCCTCATTTAGGCAAGATTTAAAGCCTGAGTGGCGTTTTCTTGTCATAGGGCTTTCACATTGGGTACAAGACTTTTCTTTATGATCACAACGAGGAAAGTGTGAGCAGGAAAAAAATGCACCATATTGTCCTGTTCGTTTTTTTAGTATACCGGTTTCACAAACCAAACAATTTATGTCGCCTACAAATGACTGACTCACTGTCGCGTCAAATTCATTGCATTCAATGTTATGCTCATCAACAAGTTCTTTAACAAAGCTGCTGGCATCTGCCATGTCTGCAATAATATAGGCTCTGTCTTTGGCTCGAGTTAGCGCTACATAGAATAATCGCCTTTCTTCTGCATATTTAAACGCTTCTTTTTTCGCAAGTAATGCATCAAGCAATGGCGGCGTTACTTTTTCAGAAGGAAAACCGTGTATCCCCTTTTTTAATCCCATAATAATTACATAATCAGCTTCTTTGCCTTTAGATGCATGAAAAGATTGAGATTCAATCGTTAGTAGCGGGTATCGGTTGTTTAATCGATTAATGTCAGTTTGGTTGGGTAATAGAAACCAAAATCGAGCTAATAAAAAAATGTTAACGGGTTTGCATGTTTTAGAGGAAATAGCCGTTAAAATATCGTCAATAGCACCATTTGCCATTTCATCAACAATACCCGTTTTGTGCGAATTGGTTTGACTGCTATCTCTTTTGAGTAGCGAAACCGCAGGTGCTTTAACTTGCTTTAAAGACTTAATCACTTTAGGAATTTGTACCGGATTTTTACTGATAAAATCTGTGGCTACTTTACCTATTTGGTTATTAAACCGAAACGTTTGATCTAACACTGACTGAGTTGTTGCCCCAAAATATTGTGCAAATTGCGTGGTTAACGATAAATCAGCGCCACTAAATCGATAAATGGCCTGCCAATCATCCCCTACCGCAAAAACAGAACATTCTTTGTTGTCACGCAACGCTTTTACTAAACGTGCTCTAGGCTCTGATATATCTTGAAACTCATCTACCATGATGTAACGCCAAGGCGATTGAAACTTTCCTGCCTGAACATACTTTATCGCTTTGTTTACCATGTCTTCAAAGTCAATGTCATTATGGGATTTTAGGTGGTTTTCATAAGCGGTTAAAATGGGTTTGAGCAGCTTTAATGCTTGTTCTGTTTGTTTTGGATCTGTAGCATTAGCGATAATCTCATGTTCTAAGCGACTGTCTAGACAGGCCGCTTTGTAGAGCCCTACAAGCTGAGTAAAGATTTTAGCAAGCGCTGATATTCTGCCACTTTCATGTAGTGTTGTGAGCATTTGTTCTTCAGTTAACGGTTTAAATTGAATTTTCAGCTCATTTAGGGAATTTTCTAGGTAGCTAAGTAACTTACCCTGCTTGTGATGGGCATAGGTAAATTCAAGACAATGAGTGCCATATTCACGATGGGTGTTTTGTTTCCATTGAATACTTTCATGGTATTCATCTTTGTTTATATAGGGAGCAGTCTCTCCGTTTTCGTCTATCCCGTAATATTCAATATATATGTTTAGCTCAGGAAGGAAGAAGTCTGGCTGATATTGTTTGCGCTCAACTGTAGTAACATTATGGGCATATTTTGCTTCATAGTGATATTTTATCCCGTTAGAAAACAACCAGTTTGCAATATAAAGTTCGCCAAAACTTTTAACCTTTTCATCTTTCAAGGTGCGAATATCATTGTCATTATAATACTGGTGGCGTTCACCTAAACTTTTGAAGTGAAAATCATTTTTCTCAACGTAATAATATTTACTAAAATAGACAAGAATAAGCGCGCGATACTGGGCATTTTCACAAATCAACGTTTCAAAGCAGGCTTGTATCCATTTAGATTTTGCTTTTTCGTCTTCAGCAAATAACGATAAACTTGGTTTTCCCCCTTCAACTTGCGCGATAATATTAAGCCCTAAACTATGAAAGGTTGTTGCTTTTACTTTATCAGTTTGCAGCTTATCTTTTATCCGTTCATCCATTTCATCCGCAGCTTTACGACCGTAGGCTAACAATAATATGTCACTATGATTCGCCTTCAGGCTATTGATTAAATAACCTGTTCTGCCCACCATTACACTTGTTTTTCCTGTCCCTGCGCCAGCGAGTAACAAGTTGTTATCATTGTCGATAATACAGGCTCTGCGCTGTTTGAGGGTTAAAGGGTTCGATTCAACCTTTTCAAAAAACGCTTGATGTTCATGAAGCTGTTTATTTATATAGTGTTCACGACAATCATTTATTTCCTGCTCTTGCCAATTTTGGTAATAAGATAATCGCTGAAGTTTCTCAGAGAAAATAGCCAGTGCTTTTTTTGACTTAACTGATTTACTTGATTTAACTGATTTAAGCCAAGGAAGCCAACGTTTATACTCCTGATTAACAGCTAATCGAATACGTTCAACATTTGAATGTCGTAAGTATCGATTAGTCGTGATCTTTTTTATTTTTATTAATAAGGTATCAACACGGTTAATATTGGCCGATGCCCAAAATTGTTCGCAATTACTCTTTTGCATTCGTTTACTGTTATACGTAAGCATTGTAAAAACATAATTTTTATTTTTTGTTTTAAATGAAAGGATTTGTCCAAAAAAACTTATTTGAAATAGTGGTGGCGCTAGCAGATCTTCCCATGAAACATGACTAAAATCATTTTCAACTTCAATATCTAACCCACTATCACTTAATTTTATTATTGTTGGGGTACCAATAAAACGCCCCAAAAAACTCGAAGAAATACATTTCATTTACAGCAAAATCCAAATAGGGAAAATAGAAAAATCAGGAGAGTGAATATTCTACCATTAGTACGATGTTCAGGTAAAAAATGAAGTGATAAAAACGATAGAAAACAATATCAAAGAATAAATAAGAATAGAAATGTTCGGGAATGATGTACGATAATTTGCATTAGTACTTGCACTGAACCTGTACTAAACCTGTACTAAACCGGCACTAAACCGGCACTAAAAATAGAAACAGCACTTAATTGATGCAAACATTTGCTAATTATTAGTATAAAAGAAAATCACTGTAAATTATTTAAACTTTACTACTCAAATACAAGCCCCCTATTTTATAGCCCTGAAGGATGTTATTAGCTACAAATTTTGCCGGCAGCATTACCATAAATGGATAAGTGTGATATTTACCGAAAAAATAGAGGTTTATTGTGCGGTTTGTACTAAACCTGCCATTTTAGCCCTAATCGGACTTAACTCTAAACAGGCTATACAGACCAGAACCGCTTTTTTATCAAGCAGTGCTAGCGACTTAAACCTCCCTTCCCAGAATCGGCTTTTTTTCAATAAAATTATAAACACATCATTTATATTTAAACGAGAAAAACTATAAATGGTAACTTTAATATCCTTTGTGATCATTAAACATATTAACAAAAAAATATAAGTTTGATTATAGAATAAACTTAAGGGTGAAATATTGACAATAGGTGGATTAGGTACTAAAAATACTACTAATGGTTACTTATCGTTCGATATAATGTTAACGAACCATAACTCACACGCTTAGATGGTAATAATTATCAATAAATAACAGGAGGTTATATTGGTTAAATCTACTTATTCATTCGTATTTTTAGAAGAAAAAGATAAAAGTCAAAAAGATTCCGAGCAACTTAGTAAAGTTTGGAAAGTACTAAGTGTTGAAGATGACTTAGACTACCAAAACGCTCTAGTTTCCAGCTTGGAAGCATTGATTTTACCTAATAATATTCAACTGAAGATACTCACCGCTAATTCTGCTTTTGAAGCGTCAAATGTTCTAAGTGCACATAAAGACATCGGTCTTATTTTATTAGATGTGGTAATGGAGGATGACGATACTGGCCTGCGTTTAGTCAGTACCATTAGAGAAGAGCTTGGAAACGCGTTAGTGAGAATTGTATTGGTAACAGGCCAACCAGGATTTGCCCCTGAAAAAGAAGTAATGAGCGCCTTAGACATAGATGAATATTGGAATAAAGCCGATTTAAAACTGAATAAACTGCATTCGATAGTTTCTAGCAACATGCGGACGTGGAATTATATATCTGAGCTTGCAGACGCCAGACAAGGTTTGAAAGTTGTGTTAGATGCGGCTCGAACTATTAACAGTCGTTATGACCTTGCTACTTTACCCGCACCGTATTAGCTGAAATTGGTAATATTATTGGCCTGAATTCAGGCGGTATATTCTGTATTGGTAATAGTATAGATCCTATCGAAAATGCTCAGGTGCTAACAGCAACCGGGAGTTTTTCAAAACTGGAAGGACTCAAACTTTCAGATGATAATCTCGGTAATATTTTTTCAGATGTACAACTTGCGCTAAACGAAAAGCAGCATGTTATCGACCGACTACATTCAGTCCTTTATTTTGAAACTAAAGATATAAACGAAAAATGCTACTTAATTGTAGTGAAATCGTCTAAGCCCTTAACAGATGAAAATATCAATTTGCTTAAAGTGTTTAGTGAAAACATCAGTAGTGGCTTTACGAATATAGCGTTACTTAACCGTGTGACTGAACTTGCCTATACCCATATTGATCTTAATATCCCCAACCGTAATTGGTTAAAAAAAGAACTTAAAAATATGAGTGGTTTTGAATGGAGACAAACCCGCTTATTAATGCTTGAAGTAAAACATTTTGATGAAATGAAGTTCACTTTTGGCTATGAATTTACTCAGAACGTATTAAGCTATATTTATCAAACTTTACGTCAACTTTTGCCACCTAGCTCACAAATAACACTGTCAAGTCATAAACAATTTTCTATTTTACTCGATGCTAATTTTGAATTATCGCCTGAAATAATTAATAAACTGACCTATAACGAAATTGAAGTTGATGGTGTAGCGCATGTATCCTCATTTACTTTACTAGACATGCAACTCGAAACACTTGAGCAAAGGTCAGCCATCAAAATAATCAGTATGGCAGAGTCGGAGCTCAAACAGGCCTCTCTAAACAATATCGTTTATATACAACATTCACAGCAAGAAACCGACTTAATAAATCGTCGTTATAGCTTAATGGGAGAGTTACGTCACACTATTCGTGAACGTAAGTTGAGCGTTATGCTGCAACCTAAAGTGAGCTTGTCCACAGGAAAAGTTGTTGGTTTTGAATCTTTAGCCCGTTGGCAACGTGATGATGGCAGTTTTATTCCACCCGATGAATTCATCGCTATTGCAGAAGCCGCCGGATTGATTATTAAGCTTGATTGCCTGATATTCGAAAAAACCATGGAAGCATTAAAAATTTTGGTTGATTTAGGCTACCAAATCCCTGTCGCTTTTAACGCGTCTTCTTTTGACTTGTTACACCCAGATTATTTCAACTTTATCTCGAGTTGCATTAATCGCTATGGCTTCCCCGTTGAGTTATTAGAGCTAGAAGTCACAGAAACTCAGGCTATTTCAGATTACGATCGCATCCAACTATGTCTGCAACGTTTTGTGGCCTTGGGTATGAAAATAAGTCTTGATGATTTTGGTACGGGTTATTCATCTCTTGCGCATTTATCCAACATTACCGCACATTGCATAAAAATCGACCGCAGTTTTGTTAGTAAATTAGAAACCGATAAAAACAGTGAACATGTCATCAATATGATTTTGAAATTAGGTAAACAATTCAATTTCAGCATAGTAGCCGAAGGTATTGAAACTGAATATCAAAAGCAGTGGCTTAGCGATGCAGGCTGTGACACAGCCCAAGGTTATTTATTTTCTAAGCCCTTACCCATCAATGATTTAATCAAATGGTTAACTGCATTTAACAAATTATAGAGCGCACTACTTATGCCTTTAATTAATACTGATCTAGCCATACAAAAACATCATATATTGATGAGGTCGGGGTTGATGTTGATATTTTCGGTATTACTAGGGTGGCTGGCCTACTTGATTATTTATAACAACAAAGTAGATGAAATAAAAAAAATCAAGATCAGAAACTGTTTATCACGACCAATCTATTTAACCGTGAATTGGGCGGTTTAGGAAATTTATTAACTTTATTGGCAAGTGGTCACGCTCTTTCCCGCGAAAATGATGGAAATAGACAGTTTCAAGGGTTATCGCTTACAACACAGAAAAAAGTTCAGGATTATTTCATTAAATTTGGCAAAGCCTCAACTAGAATTGCGCAAATTAGGTGGCTTGATGGCAGCGGACAAGAAGTCGTCCGCGTAGACTTTACTGCTGGTGATGCTGTAGTCTCGCAAGAAACAAGTCTACAAAACAAAAAAACACGCTATTATTTTAACCAAGGAATACAAGTCGCCGCACCCAAAGTTTATTTTTCTCCTATTGACTTGAATGTTGAGCACGGTGAGATAGTAACTCCCTTTGAGCCTAGTATCAGAGGTACTCTGCAAACATCGTCAGAGACACATTTAATATCTGGCTTGCTCATCGTCAATTATCGACTCGATAGCTTACTGACAACCATTAGGGATCATAGTATTCCTGAGGCTCAAATTTACATTGCAAGTCGTGAAGGATATTGGTTATTAAACTCAAAACCCATTAAGGAATGGGGTTTTATGTTAGATCAGCCACAGTTAAATTTAAAAGCTGAATCACCCGATTTTTGGCACTACCAAAACCAACACTCTGATGGCGGCGAATATATTTCTGATAACGTACTCAGTAGCTTTATTCCTTTAGCAACTTTTTTAGGGGGACAGACAGGTGTTGATACCAATCAATTGTTATTGTATACAAACAGTAATCAAAGGTTTTTGTCGCAGGCACGTACCCAGTCTTTATTTTTCGCATTCATACTTTTTTTGAGTTTGGCGATTTCTAGTTTACTGATCATCTGGCGAGGCCATCGTTATCAGAACAAGCTAATTGAACTTTCTTTCAAACTGAGTAGCGAGCAACAAGACCTAAAACGCGTTAACGACTCATTAACTAAAAATATTGCCAGACAGCAACTATTGCAGGACGAGTTAGTTGAAGCCAATAAATTATCGTCTTTAGGGTTAATGGTTGCAGGTATTGCCCATGAACTTAACACGCCTATTGGCGGGGCAATTATCTGTGTATCCAATGCTGACAACACCAACAACAACTTAAAAAAAGCAATGCAAGAGGGCTTATCAAAAAGCCAGTTTAGCGAAGCCATTGACTTAATGCACAGCAGCCTACATCTCGCTACCGTGAATTTAGATAAAGCTGTTAATCACATAAAACACTTTAAGCGCTTAGCAATTGACCGTGTAAATGAAGATTATGTTGAGTGCCGGCTAGATGACGTTGTCAGCGATTTGGTTACGAGTTTACGGCCCTTATTTAAAAAGAGTAAAGTTGACCTTGTTGAAGATATTGAAGCAAACTTAGCATTAGTGAGTCGTCCCGGTATTATTTCTCAAGTGCTAGAGAATTTGATCGTAAATAGTTTAAACCACGGTTTTATTCCAGGCCAACCAGGTATCATTGAAATAAAAGCACGTAGGCTAGACGTAAATCAAATATCCATTACAGTTTCAGACAATGGCTCAGGTATTCCATTAGTCATGCAAAATAATCTATTTGACCCCTTTGTTACTAGCGGTAGAGGTAAGGGTAATATTGGTCTGGGTTTATATATGGTTAATCAATGGGTAACCAAAATATTGGCTGGCAAGCTAAGTTTTATTTCTGATCAAAATGGTCGAGATAAATTTACCACTCAATTTACAGTTTTACTTCCAGTCAAGTCGAAAGTTCCAGAAATTAGCAATAGCCATGATTAGAAATAACAGTGCTCCCAGTGTAAATATAAATATTTTTATAAAAACGTACTCGTTTTGCTCAGTTTGCTAAGTAAAAATTTAATATTCTTCAATTATCTGGTTTGCGTAAAGCTGGGGGATAACTCAGATTAACGAATGTTTAACTCATTTTTAACTAAAGCTTTTCTAAAGACTAACTAATAAGCACAACGCGCCAATTATATGCCTGCTATTTTACCATCCACTATTCGTACAATATCATCACAGTTTGCGGCGACGTTGTTGTCATGGGTAGAAATTAAAAACGTGGTGTTATCTGTTTGGTTTATATCACGAAGTAAAGTCATCACTTGCTTTGCTGTGTCTTGATCTAAATTACCCGTGGGTTCATCGGCAAAAACAAGTTTGGGGTTATTTATCAGCGATCGGGCAATAGCGACACGTTGTTTTTGTCCTCCCGATAATTGACTTGCCAAAAAATGACTACGGTCGCTCAGACCAACTTTATCAAGTAATAATAAAGCACGTTTTTTAATCTCACTGGTTAGCCGCCCTGTTGGCGCTGCTGCAGGAAAAGCGACATTTTCTAACGCGGTAAAATCAGGTAATAAATTGTGATATTGGAAAACAAAACCAAGGTGTTGATTACGATAAGTAGACAGCTGTGCATCAGATAAATCTGTTAATGAATGATCTAACAGCATTAACTCGCCTGATGTTGGCCGCATTAACAAACCAAGAATATTAAGTAATGTTGACTTTCCTGAGCCAGAAGCGCCCTGCAATGCCATCATTTTTCCGTGCGGGATAGATAAATTAATGCCCTTAAGCACACAGGTTTCGTGCTCACCATTGCGAAAGGTTTTTATAATATTGTTCGCGAGCAGCAGTGTATTTGTCATTGTTGAATGGCCTCAACAGGATCTACCGCAGACGCGGATCTTGCAGGTAATACAGCAGCCAAAGCAGAGCCAACAATGGTCAATATTATGACTAACATATAACTGCCCTCACTTGGCGCTATTGGTAACATTGCACTGCCATCAGCCTTAGTAATAGAAGCTAATTGAACGCATAATTGATAGCCTGCCGCTGCGCCTAAAAAAGCGCCTAGCGCGCCGATAAAAACACCTTGTAAAATAAATACAGTAGCGACAAATTGTCGAGATATTCCCGTTGCCCGCATAATACCAATTTCGGCGCGGCGGCGATAAGTCGATAATAAAAGGGCACTAGAAATAGAGATAATAATGGCTAGCAATGCAAAGCCTTGTATGAAATTACCTGTGCGTCCCTGCGCATCGGTAGCGTCTTGTAAGCTCTTGTTCTTTTCTTGCCAAGGGGTCGATTTTAACTGTGTAGAATTTTGTAATACCATTGCAATCGCTGGTGCGCCAGCAGGATTATCCACTTTTAACCCTAATGACGTGATGCCATCTGGCAACTCGAATAATGGCCTTGCGACATTAATTGATAAAAAACCAACTCGTTGATCTAAACTGGCTAAATTCACTCTAAAAATTCCCGTAATAGGCAACAAACGTTCTGGACCACGTTCCGACTTCAACAATACCGGTGTACCAACAAATAGCCCTAATTCATCGGCTAAATCAGCACCAATGATTAAACCGCCCGTAGTTAACTCAGCAGTCCCTTTTATTATATAACGGCTAATGTTAGTAATTGCATCAACCTTACTCGGTTCAATGCCTTGAATAGCGATTGGTTTAGTTGCCTCACCGCGAACCAAGAACGCATTGCCATCAACAATTGGGCTGATCACACTCACGCCCGGCGTTGATTGTGCAATATCAATAACTTGCTGCCAGTTTCGTATTTGTTTTCGTTGTAAAGTAGAGACAGGTTGCGCCACAAAGCGATTGTCGTTGGTTAATACTCTCGCTATTTTATTTGCAGGCTCTAGTTCTATGTGGGCAATTTTACTGGTGGTTTCTTGTGTTAAAAAAATACTTAAACCGTTAATTAATGCAGTAATAAACACGAATACCACAACGCTAAGCGACACACCAAGCACCAGTAATAGGGTTTGTAGGCTATTGGCGGTAATATAACGCCATGCGACTAGCAATGAAAATGGCATTAATGATTCTCTTTACTAACATGCATTTGTGCTGCATTAGCATCAACAAGACTCGTTTTACCTGAACTGTTTTTACTAGAGATAGTTTTACGAGGAGTAACACGCTTGTTTTCAGCTAACGCTTGAGCCGCAATAGTCGCATCAAGCACAACTAAGGCGTTCGAATCTAGCCCTGATTTTAATACCACCGAACTTCCAGGCCAGTCAATAAACGTGACAACTGTAGGTTTAACTTTTTGATCAACAATCGTGTAAACAAGCCAAGTCTTTCCTTGTTTTCTCAGGGCACTTCTTGGCACACTTAACACTTTATCAAAGGATTTTACTAAAATATTTACATCAATTGAACGCCCAGGCACAAAGTCAGCATTCGCTTTATCTAACATGATGCGCGTAAGTCTTGAGCCATTTAGCGGATTCACTCTTGGCGATATTTCAGAAATAAAACCGTTTTCAATTTTCTGCTTACCCGTAGGAGCCACTAAGGCTTGCATGTGTAATGAGAGATCTGACGCATAAACTTCATCAATTTCGGCTTCAATTTCAACGGGACCAAGCGAGCCTATTTGAAAAAGCGTGTCACTAACACTCACAACTTGCCCTTGATCTATCGGGCGATACAGCACAATACCATCAAGCGGACTTTTTATAAGGTAATCATTAACACGAATAACGGCCTGATTACGCGCTTCTTTCGCGGCCATTAATTTTGATTTAGCGGTAGCAAGGTTAGTGCGTGATTGATCAAGTAATAAATTAGCAACTAAGCCTTTTTTTGATAACTCAGTAATACGGCTAAAGTCTTGCTGAGCAAATTGTAGCTGCGCCTCAAGTGTGTGTAGATTAGCTTCAGCCTCGGCAAGTGCGGTTTGCTGTGATGCAGAGCGCAATTCTGCAATGATTTGTCCGCTTTTTACTTTATCGCCTTCATCCGCTAACAAAGTAATAATTTTACCCGGAAATTCTACTCGAACATTCACGACATCTTTCGTTCGAACGCGCCCGACTACCGCTAACACTAATTCAGCTTCATCGGCATTCACTTGAAAAACATCAACAGTTAATGGCGCGCTACTTTGTTCGTAGGCATACTTAGCAATAAATACTATGGCGAGCATACAGCAGATGATCAAAAATGGTTTTTGATATTTACGCATAGCTAAAAGTAACTTCCTACTTATTTGAATTGATGGTAATTATAATAAGTTAAAGCAATATTCTCAAACTTACTATCTAAATAACCTGAGTTCATCTTATATTAAACCGAGTTAATAATTTTATAATTCTCTTCACTCCTATCATTATTATTTATCACCGCTTGTACCTGCACTAACAATCAGAATTGCACTAAATAAAAGTTGCACTAAATAAGTGCTTTGATTTGCTACCTATTGGTACAAAATAAAAAGTTAATACAAATTTAATACAAATTTATTCACTCTATAGTATTTAAATAAGAACACATATTACATAGCCTTGAAAGGCGTTATTCGCTATAAATTTGCTGGTATTATTAGCAAAAAAAGATAGGCACGATATTTGCTGACACTATAGTCAACTTTTAATAAACAAGCTGGGTGAATTTACATATGTCGTATTTAAAATATGCTAGCAAGGCATTTTTTGTATTGTTATCTTTAAGTGTCTTTAGTAACCAAATTGCTAATGCTGCTTCTACAGAAATTATTCCCATTAAAACCGTAGTCGTGACCATGTTTGAAGATGGTGAAGCAATGGGAGATGAGCCGGGTGAATTGCAACTATGGTTAGAGCGAGGAGATTTTTCTACTAAATTAGATTTCCCTTTAGGCATGTATGATTTATATCTTAATAAAGAAGGTGTATTAGTTATTTGTGTTGGTGGTGGTATTCCTAATGCAACAGCTTCAATTATGGCCCTTGGCCTTGATCCTCGCTTTGATTTAAGTAAATCGTATTGGTTAATTACGGGTATCGCTGGTGGCGATCCTCAAGATGTATCATTAGCAAGCGCGGCTTGGGCTAAACATATTGTAGATGGTGATCTTATTTATCAAGTAGATGCCCGAGAAATACCCGCGTCATGGCCTTATGGCATTATTCCGCTTGGTGCAAAAGCGCCAGCTGAAAAACCAGAAGATATATCAACAGGCTGGTCTTTAGATACCGTTTCTTTTGATTTAAATAGTCAATTAGCTGATTGGGCTTATACTCAAACAAAAGATGTGAAAATTGATGATTCACCCGCTATTAAAAAGTTTAGAGCCTTATACAAAACTTATCCTAATGCACAAAAACCGCCATTTGTTACGATCGGTGATACCTTAAGTGCCAGTAAATATTGGCATGGTAAATACCTAAATCAATGGGCGAATGATTGGTTAAAACTGTACGGTGGTGAGTCAGCTAATTTCATGACCAGTAATATGGAAGATTCGGGTACGATGACCTCTTTAATGCGCTTAGCGCGTATCGATAAAGTTGATCCAAATAGAGTTATGGTGTTAAGAACGGTCAGTAATTACACAATGGCACCGGCAGATAAAGAGACGAGTTGGAGTATTACAGCGCCTTATCCTGATGGTGGTTTTCCAGCACTAAATGCAGCGTATGTGGTTGGAAATACGGTTGTGCAAGAAATAATTAACAATTGGGACAAATATGAAAACGCCCTACCTTACCAAGTAAAATAATCGTTGGTTGTAACGAAAGTGAAAAACCTTCACTTTCGTTACAAGTAATACCAATTCTATTAAATTATTGCCCACTTGTGCTGGTTAAAATAAGCCAAGGTTACGTTGCTTTCAATCATAATAACCCGCTATTACTCAATCAAGCGCCTTACCTTGATCTATTTTTCCTTCGCACAACAAGCTCACAAACTTAATTGAAATGGTATAAATCCGTTTTATCTAAAATAAATCTAAGCCTGGTATAGCCGCTTTTTCAGGATAAATACAATGATACAAGTATATTGCAAGTCCTGCATCTCCAGTCCATAAGGTAAATCGGCCTTGCACGTAGTTAGAAAGTGCTCTCTGGCACTGTTCAATAGCATGCTTTGCAAATTTTCTTGCTCTATCAAGCCATACTGGCTTCCCTGTTCTTTGGTACATATATAAAAAAGCGTAACCGTTACCAGATGTCCCATGGCAAATACTAGAACCTTTTGCGAGAGGCCCTGCTTACCAAACTAGCTCAGCTGTTTTATCTAGCAAATCATCAAGCAATATGGACTCAAGTGAATCAATGACTGGTGTTCTTGCCATTGCGGTAACAATACCTGCTGCTCCGTGACACCATTGAACAAGTAATTTATCAATGTCAGGTTTAGTACAAAGCGCCCAATTTGTGACATTATTTTTTTGTTTCGCTGAAATATTTAACGTAGTAACCGTACGCTTAATTATCATTTCAGTGTAACCTTCAGGTAATAATTCTGCGCCTTGTATAAGAATATTGGCATTACCAGCTACACCATGACAAGCACCATAATAATGACGTTTAGGCCCAAAGACTTGGCTTTGCCAAAGCCATTCACCTGTATTGGTATCATGTGTCCAATTATCCATTAATGACTTAGCGCCTTTAATAAAAAAATCTTTCCAATGCTGTTCACCTGATTTTCGATAAAGCGCTAAGGCAGCATGCATCATCCCACTTTGCCCTGACGTTATTTCATACAAAGGCAAATTAATGGTGTCTTCCATACATCGCATAACGAGTTTTGATAATTTTACGTCATTAGGTTTTGCTAAAATTGCAGGCATCAATATGCCGAGTTCACCTATTTGTAAACCTGGCTCTACTGAAACATCAGGTTTTTTCAAAAATAACAGGTAAATATCTTCTATTAATTCAGACAAGTCATTGACGTTGTAACCATATCCCCTTAAAAGCTGTAACCCATGAATTGTACCCGCTGCTCCTGCATATGCAGACCATTTTGGTCCCTTTCTAGAGTAGCTTTCAGCATCTAGTGGATGCGTTGGCCAATAAATATCAGGTAATAGTGACGCTTGAATATCATCTATAATAGAAGATATTTCTGCCTGTACAATACTTATATTCCATGGGGTTTTGGTGAGAGATTCGTGACGTTCTTTATCAAATAGCATTATATATAACTTTTCGTCAGATTAAGATTGATACACCTATTATGTTCACGCTTTAAATAATAAACTTACTTAGCTATATACAAGCTGAGGTGACAAGTAGATTAATAAGAGTAATAACTTTATACCTAAATTAATTAACAGGGCGTTAGAATATGCTCTGTTCTTTCATCCTTGCATTCATACGACCCCATTTCGAATTCTCGACAAATTAAAGGTCGATTTTCATAAATAGAACACATAAGCGTTTCACGATCTAATGCAGAGCACCAACCATCATCTAAACGCAACATAGTTTCACTGCCCCATTTATCAACAGCAATATGTTGGTCTGGAACACCTGTAACGGTTATCACCATTACCTCTAAACGACAGCAGCAAGCCTTACAGTTTGAACAAGAGACTTCCGTTGTAGATACATTTTTAATATTAATTGTCATACATATCATCAGATAAAATAATTGTACATTTTACCTTAAATTGTCGATATTCGATATGTATTTAACTCAGATGAAAATAGCATTTTATAGTAATAACTATTTCTCATAGGGACTTATTTATAATATCTGCACAAAACGGATAATTTATATAAAAGCTATTCAATCTAGGTTTTTATTTTTCATCACATAAGTAAATAAGATATAAGTAAAAAGTTGCCCATTAATTATTCATTAATAATGCTTTTTATTAAAACGTTGCTATCTTTACTACATTACAAGGAAATACATAAATACGGAATAGACTACTTATGGCACAATTTTTTTCATTATCAATTAAACTTTCTAACTTACTCTCATTTAAAGCTAAATTTTTACTCGTTTCTTTATTTTGTATTATCCCCTTATTATTTTTCTTTTTTACCTTGACCAAGTTGCAATGGCAACAAGTCGAACGAGCAAACTATAAATTAAATGCATCTACTTATATTGTTCCTTTAAGACAGTTAGTTGAACATGTGGCACAAACGCGTGGAATGACAAATGTTTATTTAAACGGAAATAAATCAGTTGCTAATAAAATAATGGCTAAGCGACAAGTTGTTGAAAGTAACTTTGCGCAATTATTATCTGTTGAGAGTAAATTGGGTGAAGCACTAGGAAGCAATAATTTTCCAGCATCGCTAAAAAAACGCTGGACAACTATATCAAGCAACGCTTTTAACACAGAGGCCAATGAAGTTTTCTCGCTTTATACCCTATTAATTGCTGATATTATTGATTTTATGGATACCATTGGCCGCCAAGGTAAAATGCTACAAGACGAAGATGCAGCGAATAGTTATTTAATTAACAGCTTATTGCATACCATTCCAGCTCAAGTAGAGTCGCTAGGAAGGTTACGAGGAAAAGGCTCTGGTGTATTAGCGGCTAATGCTTTAACCACCGACAATAAATTACAAGTTGCCGCCTTATCGAGTACTCGTAATGAAAAGATTTTACAAAAAGACATGCATTACCTTTTTCTAACATCTGCAAAATTGAAATCTGCTTTACAACAACCTTATCAAGATGCAGAAATGAAATTAGATAAATACCTAACCTTTGCAGATAAAGCCATTATTCATGCTGAAAAAGTAGCAACCTCACCAGAAGAGTTCTTTGCAGAAGGAACACGTGCTATTTCTAGTTTATTAGCGTTATGTGATGCTATGCAGCCCTTACTAGAACAGCGCATGGTATCTCAAATAAAAGCCGCTGAAGCGAATATTAACTTTTATTTACTGATTATTATTTTGGTTATTGCCCTACTGACGTATTTTTATATTGGTATTTATTTATCTATTAAACAAAGCCTAACTAGCATGACTAAAACTGCCCATGCTATTTGTGACGGTGAACTCGACACTCGATTATCACTTGAAACTAAAGACGAACTGCAAGTGATTGCCCAATGTATCAATGAAATAACAGAAGGGCTAAGCCGCTCAATTATTGCGGTAAGAGCGTCTAGTCAAGCTATTGCTAATGCTGCTGATGAAATAGCGTGTGAAAGTAAAATGGCGGCAGATGGCATGGAAACACAATCTCAAGAATTAGCAATTACAGCTACAGCGGTAACGCAAATGAGTGTATCAGTTCAAGAAGTAGCTAAAAATACAGAGCTGAGTTCAGTGTCATCACAACGAGTTAGTGAAGAGGTTATTGGTGGTATCGCCGTTGTATCTACAACTGTTGAAGCCATAACTCAATTGGCAGAAAACATTAATATTTCGACTAAAGGAATACACAAGTTAGAAGAAAATAGCCACAACATAACCAATATATTAGATGTTATTAAAAGTATTGCAGACCAAACCAACTTACTAGCATTAAATGCAGCGATAGAAGCTGCTCGTGCAGGCGACCAAGGTCGCGGTTTTTCTGTTGTTGCCGATGAAGTAAGAACGTTAGCTCAACGAACGCAAGATTCAACGCTTGAAATTCAAACCATGATCGAATTAATACAAGCAGGTATTTCAGAAGTTTCCTTGAGTATGGAACAAAGTCAGGAGTTTGCAAATAACTCTGTTTTACAAGTAGAGCAAACCGGAAAATCGTTATCTTCTATCGCGACTTCTGTGAATGAAATTAACGACATGAGCATTCAAATTGCTACTGCAACAGAAGAACAATCTTGTGTTGCCGAAGAAATATCTCAAAGTATTGTTACTATAAGTGATGTAGCTGACAGTGCGTCAAAGGGTGCTAAAACATTAGCTCTTACTGGCTGTAGATTATCCGCAATGTCAAAAGAAATGCGCCTTGTTATTCAGCGTTACACTATTGATGTAGACGTATTTACAGAAAACGAGCAGAAGTTACGCTTAGTGCATTGGGAGCCAAAAAGTATTATTGGTATTGACGAAGCCGATCGTCAACATGAAAAAATGATTGATATGATAAATGACGTTCATATTATGTCTAACCAAAAACGCAGTAGTGCCGCAATAACGAATGCGATTAGCGCTTTATTGGAATATGCAAAAGTGCATTTTTCTTGGGAAGAGGACCTATTTGACAGCTACAATTATGCTAAAGCGTTGGCTCATAAAGAAAGTCATCAAAAATTAATCAATAAGATGATTCAACATATTGATAAAATCAATATCGCTACCCCTTCAGAAATAAGTGCTCAAATGAAAGAGTTTAATATGTGGTTAAAGAGTCACATTGAACATGACGATACTGACTATGCAAAGTTTATTAAAAATCAACAAGATTAAAAACTAGCATGACTAATGAATTAACATTCGTGCCCCAAATTTACGCTGAAATATAAAAATAAGGACCGGTTATTAAATCCAAACTGATTATCCAACTGGTCTTTAGTACGAATACTCATAATAATAACTTTATTTTTTATCAACGTTGCTTTATTTCATTAACCCTATCGTTGTTGGTAACCATTCACTTAAGGCTGGAATGAACGTAACAAGCATTAGTACAACTATCATTGCTAAATAAAGTGGCATCATCGGTTTAATAATTTTTTCTATCGATGTTTTAGCCACTGAACAACTGACAAAAAGTACAGAGCCTACTGGCGGAGAGCATAAACCAATCGATAAATTTAATACCATCATAATACCAAAGTGAATAGGTGAAACGCCTATACTTTCAGCGACAGGTAGAAAAATAGGGGTAAATATTAATACCGCGGGAGTCATATCCATAAAAGCTCCCACCAAAAGTAAAATAATATTAATAAGCAGCAAAATCATCAGTGGATTTTCACTTAAACCTAACATTACTTCGGTAATAGTTTGCGGTATATTTTCGTAAGACAGTATCCATGACATTGCTGAAGACGCGGCAATTAAAAACATAACAATCGCGGTAATACCTGCTGCTTTTAATAATAAGTCAGGTAATTCTGTTACTTTAACTTCTTTATAAATACATACGGATAAAAACAATGAGTATACAACTGCGATAACACCCGCTTCTGTTGCTGTAAAGACGCCGCCAACAATACCGCCAATAACAATAAATATAAGCATTAAACTGGGTATTGCTCTAGCAACAGTTTTTACAATAGTTTTAAAAGGTAATGCAGGCTCTGTTGGAAAATTATTTTTTTTAGCAGTGTAAACACAGACCAACATTAGCGCTAAAGCGACTAATATTCCAGGTAAATAACCTGCTACAAACAAAGCAGAAATAGAAACACCGCCACTGGCTATGGCATAAATAATAAGAATATTACTAGGAGGAATGATCATACCCGTTGTTGCAGCCGTTGCGGTTACGGCTGCTGCAAAGTTACGATCATAACCCTTTTTTTCCATTTCGGGGATCATAAAACTCCCAATAGCACTAGTTGCTGCAACAGCCGACCCTGATATGCCACCAAATAAGGTACAAGACAGCACATTAACAAGTGATAATCCTCCAGGTAACATACCAATTAAGGCCATAGCACATTCAATCAGTCGTTTAGCTATACCCCCTTGTCCCATAATAAGGCCTGAAAGTATGAAGAATGGAATAGCTAACAAAGCGAAGCTATTTATTCCTCCTGTCATGCGTTGGGCCACAGTAGTAATGGCCGGTAAAAAATCGATGCTGTAAAGCATGGTTGCTAACGTTGCAATACCAATACTAAAAGAAATAGGAACATTCAATAAAAGTAAAATAAAGAAAGTAACAAGTAAGATAATAATACTAAGTTCCATTAGAGATTCTCCTGCACTGATGATTTGCTTTTAACGCTTAACATTAATTCATTCAAGGCGTACACACTCATTAAAAAACCGGTTAATGGTAGAACCGTATAAACGTAACCTATATGAAAACCTAACGCGGGTGATATTTGTACCGGATTAAAAGTAATCAGCACGAGATTACTGCCACCTACCAATAATACTAATAAAGAAAAGAGCAACACCATAAAATGACAAAACATGGTGGCAAATTGCTGTTGTTTATCTGACATTTTTTTTACAACAATATCTAAACCTAAATGTAGTTTTATACGGTAACTATAAGCGGCACCGAGTAGTGAAATCCAAATCAATAAAAATCGAGCTATTTCTTCAGATCCTGAACTTGGTGATGTTAACAAATAACGTGACAATACTTGCCATAACACAGCAAGCACTATGGCTATTATCAAAAAAATCAGCATATACTTTAAGAGATAATCGATTACCGAAACAATCTTATTCATTGTTTTCTCCTAACAATTCACCTTTCACAGAGATACGCGTTAAATAATCACCAACCAAAGTGTCATGAAATGTGGCATGAAAAGGCAATACGGCTTCAATAAATGGTTTTTTATCAGGATAATATACTTCAACGCCTGCTTTTATTACTTCTTCTAATGCTTCATTTTCTGCTTGTTCCCATAAAGATTTTTGTAGCTCTACCGCATCGTTCATAGCGTGCTTCAACCATTTTTTTTGTTGCTCAGACAATGAATCCATTACATGTTTACTCGCAACAATAACATCAGGTACTGACGCATGTTCATTGAGTGAGTAATAGGGACATATTTCATAATGACGTGAAGAATAAAAACTGGGCGGATTATTTTCTGCGCCTTCAACAACGCCTTGCTGCATTGCGGCATATAGCTCCCCCCAAGAAATAGGAGTCGCTGCACCACCAAAAGACGCTACCATTTTAACGGCGGCTTGACTGTTCATCACTCGGATTTTTTTACCCATTAAATCATCAGGTGAACGGATCATTTCGTTACAAGTATAAAAACTCCGACTACCGGCATCAAAATATCCTAACCCTTTTAAATGTGCTTTTTCAAGAGAAAGTAATATATCCTCGCCTATTTCACTTTGCAGAACCTGCCAACGATGTTCTCGACTACGAAAAATATATGGAATACTAAATACTTTCATATCAACAACAAAACCCTCAAGCGCTGCTGCTGAAACTTTAGTCATCGCAAGACTGCCTATTTGTAATAACTCAACCATATCTCTTTCTGAGCCAAGTTGCCCATTTGGATATATTTTCATGGTTAATTCCCCGTTAGAATAGGAATTAAGGTTTGCGGCCATGGTAACTAATGCTTTATGCACTACATGTTTAGTTTCTAAGGTATGACCAACCCTAAGAACTTTTGTTGATTTATCAGCACCACAGCCAACGATAACGAAAATACATAAAGAACATACAATTTTAACTAGAATATTCATCAACTTTAAACCCAAAACTAGTCGTTAATATCGCTAGTTATTATTATTAGTTTTAAAAATTTTAAAAGTATTATCATTACTTTTAAAATTGCTCCCCACTACAAACTCACCTACTTTATATAGAAGGTTTTTGGTATTAGAGATAATACCTCTATTATTTAATATGCTTGAATTACGGTTTTATCTCGAAACAAAAGATATCGCATAGTAAGATATCATACAAGTAAAGTTACCGTTTTATGTCAAACAAATAACGGTATGTTTTTGGTTACAGAGCCATTTAGCCTCAGCCCTTATAAAACAGATTAACGAGAAAATAAACAAGGGCTCTCCATTCTCATTTATAGTTAATGGAGTGACTTATACCAATTTCACTAACCATGTGATCATTTTTACTGGTTAAAACAACCAACGACTGCGTTATTTATTTAATAATTAGAACAACTAGTTATTAAAATAAATGCCTTGTATTTGGCCATTTTTCCTGCGTATAAAGTAGATCACTTAATTAATGAAACTGGTATTAAAACTACATTAGACTTTTGAAAGAGCAACCTGAACAGTTAATCCATGCTGACTTTTAATTATGATTTCAGTGCTACCTTGCTTTTGCTGCAAAGAAGTAACGCTGTTGTTTACCTTAGAAAGCTTCCATAAACCTTTTATCGTCAATTTTAGTAAGACCGGTTGACTAAAGCCTTGTATAGGATGCGCTTTGTCAAAGTTTAGATCAGGTTGAGTGGCAGCTAGCGTTATACTATTTTCTTCTTTTTGTTCAATTAACACTAATGCTGGATCAGACGACGCCAACAGCAAACCATAATTAATAGGCTTATCTACCGAGAATATCGCATACCCGGTCATATCACTTTCATTATCCGTCACTATGTGTGACTGATCATCTGCTTTTATAATTTTATAAGACGGTGCTTGTAAAACCTTAGTAGCAAAGTGTTCTCTTTCATCGGCATTCATAAACGGATAAATAACATATTGATAAGATTCATTTTTAGGCGCTACGCCATGATCTAGCCAAGCAACAGCAAAATCGCCTTGGGTGGTTTTTTTCCCTTTAGCCCTAGCCCCATGTTTACCTGTTTTTAAAGAATATTTGTCGTGATAGGAATGTTGAGTGCTTACTTCTAGACTTAGATTATTCGACGACAGTATGTGATAACCATTATTGTAAGAGTCTATTAACCAGTTATTACCACTTGTTTTCGCGTTATTTTTATAGGGAAATACAACACTTTCTGCTTGATTTTCGCGAGTAATATTAACTTGATCTTTATTGATAGAAGTTTGAAATAACGTGGTCTCAACAGCATTATTCTGATCCACACTACTTATCCCAGTACCAATTAATATTATTTTATCGCCAAAAGAAAAAACCGATTTTTTCGCTTTTAATTGCGTAGGAAACATAACAATATCATTCGTTTCATGGTTTACGCCTTTACTGTCGTTAAGCTGCATAGCGAATAGACCATTTTTATTTAAGCTAACGCTACCCGCAAAAGACTCAGCCGAGCGAAACATTAATAAGGGTTTATTTGTTTCTAGCTCGCTAAAAGGTAAATTTACCGATGTACCACCAGGGAAACGATTCCAATCCCAACCATCTTCAATAAAACCACTACCTTTTTCACCTTGCTGATTAAGTAACTGTACTGTGCCATTTGCAGGATATCGACCATAACGATTAGACGCTGCATAAATTTCTGACGACCAAACATACTTACTATAACCTTTAATTAAGGCGGCCCAATGGTTTCTTCGATGTACTGCTGTTGCCGCATACGGAAAGCTATAATACCCAGATAGAACTTCTGCACTAATACCCGCATCGTTAAAAAGTGCTTTATATTTTGCATCTTCATTACCCCATAATCGTAAATAGGCTGCAGCAATATCTGCATCAATATTGCTTAGATGCTCAGGGTCACCCGAAAAAGCTAATTGTAGATATTGTTTTTTTAACGAAGAAAAATTGCCATCAAAAGGATGGCGACCCGCATTACCGAAACCAAAATCAAACGACTGGCTATAAAGTCGACTGGCAAGAAATGCTTTCTTAAAATTTGCATGCCCTGCTGTACTTATTTGAAAAGGTGTACCTGAAAGTGCCCAAATTGTTTGAGGGATTTTTTGAAAAGCACCTAATGCATAAGCAGGATAATGCCCACCATGATGCCATGCTGTACCATCAATTTTGAAAACACCACGTGCATCGTCTTGCGCTAATATAGTAGAAATATACGTTGAGTATTTATGTAATAAAGCGGCTTTAATTTCATTGTCGTTACTTAAAAATATAAGCAATAAATGATAAAACGCTTGAGTGTTCATGTAATCAATATTCGCGTTAAAACTACTTTTATCTTTTAATATGCTACCTAAATTTGAAAACCATTGCAGACCTTTAGAAGTACTCGTTAATAAATCAGCTTGTTGTAATACTTTACGCATAATAAAGAAAGCTTCGGTTAACTCTCTGGTACTGTAACCTATGTGGTGAGTACTACTCATAGAAGAGCCATACTGCCAACCTTGATCTAAGTAATATCGCGTAGCAGTAATAAATAGCGTGGCTAATTCATTCTTACCTTTACCTTCTAGCAAAGTGTACTCAATCGCGATAGCCTTTAAAATCTTACCGAAATCCCGTAATTTATTATGTATTTTTACCCCTTGGAAAGTGGCATCATAATGTGTTTCTTCAGGTCTAAAAGTTAATGGTGGACCCACAACACTACTACCATTATCTTTTAATAATAACGTATCGAATTGACTTTTTAGCTCAACGAGTTTCATGCCTTTACTATTAACAGGTAAAAGTAATGATTGAATTTTTTCTTCTATTTTTTCTAACTGAATTAGATCTGTGTTATCTAATTTATTAGGCAAAACATTCTCAATGTTATCCATGTATCTAAATAATGGCATCCATAAATCGTTACCCGATAATTGTGTTTCTTTTTGAATAAAAGGCACTTGTTCACTTGGATACGGATGGCGATCATCTTGGTATTGCGAATAGACTATGTCATCAATATATATTTCACCGGCATTATTGCCCTGAGCCTCTACCGTAAATGTGTCGTAGTTAACAGCGTCATTAATGTTAGGTGGTGTGCCATTCATTTCGTAAAAGGGAACCGCAACCGTGCGCCAGCCAGAAAAGTTAATCGGTAATTCAAACCACACTAATTCTTGCTGCTGTTTTGAATAACTAAGCCTTAATACCGTGTTTTGTTTGTGTTCGCTATAAAGCGAGATGATTAATGTAGGGCTTGCAGGAAAATGTTTCCCATACGGTAATGGGCTTTGTGCATGCGTGAGTAAACTAAAATTTTGCGTACTTATTTTACTATTGCCTCGCCACTGCCATTGTAGCGATTGTTGTCCAAACTTATGATGTTTATTAGACAAAGATACTGTACTATTTTTTGAGTGATGGAAATTTGCAAGTGAGTGTTCAAATTCGAATGACTCTACCCTTGGAATGGCTTCATTATTTATCGGTATTGAGCCTGTTTTTTCGGCCAAGGCATTCCAACTGATTAAAGTGAAAAATAAATATAATGAATAGCGTTTTTTACTTTGAACAATCATTTATTGCCTCAATGAGCAGCGTTAAAATATAGCGCCTGTGTACTTCTCAATAGGCAATATATAAGGAAATAGATACGCCAGATAATTACTCACCCTAAAAATTTATAGCCTTGTAAGGTATCTGACGTAATGTGCCTAAAGAAAGGCTTTGCTTATTACTTTACTGAATTAACGTAAATTTAATTACCGCTTACTTTGATGATAATTTATAAATTTCCGTACCAGATAAAAGGAATGCACCAATAGCAAAAACTTGTGTGTCTTCACTTGAAACACTGTCAGGTGCATAACCAATTTTTTGCACCCATCCAAGCTTACCACTGGGCTGAACAGCATCAACCAAACCAGCCCAAGCTTTTGATATTACTGGTAGATATTTTTGTTTATCTAAAATACCTTGATTAATACCTGATGCGTAAGCAAAAGTAATTAACGCTGTGCCGCTAGACTCTTTAAAAGGTTTAGATTCAGGCGCTAAAACAGAAGGTCTCCATAAGCCATCGTCTTGTTGACTACCGGCTAAACGCGCCATCATTCTTTTAAACGTGTCTTCATATTTTGGTCTGTCGACATGATCTGCTGGCAAACTCTCTAATATTCTTGCAAGCCCCGCGGCTACCCAACCAACACCTCTAGCCCAAATGACTTTTTCTCCGTTAGCTTCGCGTTTGTCAAAGAAGCGTGAGTCACGGAAAAATAAATCGTCTTTGTCATCCCACAAATAATTAGCAGTCGCCCAAAACTCTTTGTTGGCAAATTCAAGGTATCTTTTATCACCAGTCACTTCTGATAAATGTATCCATACAGGTGGTCCCATGAAAAATGAGTCAGCCCAACACCAACGACTTTTACACGGTGCTAAAGGAAAACTACGACCGGCAAATTCTTCAGCCATGTGACTTTCTTTATGAGCAAAGTTTTGTGTAACTTTCTCAAAATCAAGATCAACCGTGGCAGGGTTTTGCATAATCAACTCAAAGATAACCTTTAAAGGCACTAACATCTCTGGGTCTTTGTATTTTTCATATAAATCTAAATACAGCTGACCAATAGCGTAATCGTCAGCATTATAAACACGCGGAGCAAATAGGTACTTATTCTTCTTTGCTATGTCGTGTTGTAGTTGAATATATTTTTTTTCACCCTGCGTTTCAGCTAATGATGACCAACGCGACATACCAACATGAAATGCCGCATACACCCAGCCTTGAGGATGACTATCAGCATCGGTTGAACTCATGTATGCGTCATTTTCATACCCTTCAAATAAGTTGGTTTCCTTATTGAAGCGAGTAAGTTGCCAATCAATCACTTTTTTCATGGCTTGATAAACCGCAGGTTTCGAAAATTCAGCTGAAATATTTTCTACTTGCGAATTTTCGGTCGCTGTTTGGTTGATATTGCTAGACTGACAACTAAATAGCATTAAGGTGCAGGATAAAAAAATAATTTTCTTTAAATACATAAAATTCTCTTTTTTATAAAGTAATTGTAAAAAAACAGGTGAAAAATAAATTTCCACCTGCTTTTTTACACTAAATGTTTACTCTTAAAATGAAGCGCGTACACCTACAGAATATCGAACACCAGTATCAGTAATACTTTCAGTACGGTTTTTATATTTTGCATATTTATATGGGTCTTCATCTAATAAATTAGTTACATCTGCAAATATAGAGACTGTTTCTGTAACGTCATAACTAGCTGAGGCATCAACTTGTCCGTAGTCATCAATTAATTCTGGATCTCCCCATGAACAACTTGTACATGTGGTATAACCTTCACGCCAATTGTAAGCTACTCGAGCTTGAAAAGCGCCATTCTCATAAAAACCAATAACATTATATGAGCTATCTGATAAGCCTGTCATACTTACTCTTGAATCACTACCAGCACTTGATGCGGCAGTAGTATCAATCATAGTGTAATTCAGTTGAATACCAAAACCACTTTCAAAGTTGTGCAACATGGCTAACTCAATACCACTGACTTCTGCAGACTCTACGTTTCTTGGTGCTGTACGTTGGAAAGTAAGGTTAACCTCTTGAATTGAATCGTATCTCTCTTCATCAACCGTTTCGGTGACAATCCAGTCACTTAAATCTTTAGAGAAGTAAGTTGCACCAATATAGCTTTCTGGTGCGTAATACCATTCTATAGCGACATCAATATTATCTGAAATATAAGGTTTTAAATCAGGGTTTTGACCTGTCGCTTTAAGATCCCAATCAACTTGCCCTGCAACGGCACTATCAGTACCAACCGCAGAAATAGTTTCACCTAAAATTAATTGCGACAGACTAGGTCTAGTTAATGTTTTTGAATAAGCAAAACGAGTAACAATATCTTCTGTTATGTCGTACTTAACATTCAAACTAGGTAATAATTGTGAATAACTGCCTTTCCCTACAGAAATTTGTCCTGATTCACTTTCTTTAGCGTAAGCGCCTTGACCGGGTAATAATCTCATACCAATAAACACTTCATTTGCACTATATGATGTAGTATCAGTCGTTACATAACGTAAACCAACATTACCTGACCAGTTCTCGCCTTCTAAACTTGCTTGAACATAAGCGCTTAATGTTTCTTCGTTTACTTCCCATGATTTAGCCGGAAGATGAACAGGTGTATAAGGTCCATATTCACCCGTATATTTAGCAAAACCAGCTTCAATATTCGCTAATTTTGCAGCTGATGCAGCATCGGCTGCGGCTTGTGCTTCAGCTTCATTAGCGTATGTTGGATCACCGTTGGCAAAATTATTCATAATTTGATCGCCAACATGAGAAGCGCTTTGTCGTGCTTCATCACTCACTAAATAATCGAATACGTCATCTGGATCAAATGATACCCAGTTATCAATAAACCCACCGGTATTGTGGTCTGATAAAAATCCACCAGATGGTGCAACATCATAAAAAATATCAGATGGTACATTAGCTACATAACCACCATAAAAACCAACAACGACATCAGTCCAAGGTGTTTCGCCACGATCATAACTTTTCGTACGATCTGAGTAATGTATGCCTGAACTAATTGAAGTAAGCACTCCAGTGTCTTCTAATTCCCATTGGGTATCAATTCTTAGCTCTGTAACATCATCATCAGTCGCTTCTGACACTTGATAAACATTACCTGTATGATAATTATTTAAATCACCTATATAACCTTCTGAATCATCTTCCCAGTTAAATGAATTACCGGTATCTTCCCACTGTGCAGATTCTAAAGTACCTACAGAAAGGTTTATATAAGGGTTATTTGGCGAACGACTATCCGCTTTTGATGTATGTAAATCAACTTCAACGTTAAATGTATCTGACACATCCCAATCAAAGTTTAAGCCAAACATCGTTGTATCACTATCTCGGTCAAGGCCTTTGTAGTTAATACCATTCCATTGACCTGTTGGTAACTTGTTACCATCTTCCCATAATTGATGTACACCTGGAGCAACATAAGGTTTAACTGAACGATCAAACTCGACTACAGAACCATTATCATCAACTACCGCATTAAATTGTGGATCAGAATACCAACGACCAATTTCATAACTTTCTTTTTGTGCGCTATATGCTGAATATAAAACATCCGCAGTGATGCGTAAGTCATCACTCGCTTGCCATTGACCGACTAATGTTGCACCAAGACGTTCTCGATCGGCTAATTCATATTTTTGAAATGATGTTTGTGGACGCCAATATTGCTCTTCGGTTGCAGCAGTCCCTTCATCACCTAATAAAACATTACTCGGTCTAAATCGAAGAGAGCCCGCTTGATCCATACGGCTATCACGTTGTTGGTAAGCAAAAGATGCTAAAATACCAAAATCACTATCAAAATTTTGACTAATTAACCCTGAAACATAAGGATTACTGCTATCAGCTAGCGTATCTTGTACAACCTTAGCTGAAGCTGCACCTTTAAAACCATCAAAGTCGAATGGTCGAGCTGTATGTACATTTACTGTACCGCCTAAGCCACCTTCTACAACATCAGCTTTCATTGTTTTATAAACATCAGCACCGCTCACTAATTCAGCAGCAATTAAATCAAACGAAAAGCCACGTGCATTATTATCGGTTGGCATTGTTCGGCCATTGAATAATACGTTATTAAATTGTGGGCCAAAACCACGAATAGAAATTTTTTGTCCTTCACCAGATTCACCACGGTCAATTGTAACACCCGTTATACGTTGTAATGATTCAGCAACGTTTTGATCTGGAAATTTACCAATATCTTCAGCAGAAATACCATCAACTACACTGTCAGCAGAACGTTTATCAAATAATGAACGTACCAAACTGCCGCGTATACCTGTAACTTGAATAGTTTCAATTTCTTTAACTTGTTTTTCTGCAGTTTCTTCAGCTGTAGCTGAGAAACTAGATACTGCGGTTATAATTGCCGCAGATAAAATACTCTTATTTAAATTCATGACTTTATCCCTTCGTTATTTATAAAAGTAATGTTTTTAGCTATTGGTTCATTTTAAACTCTTGTAACCTAATATATCTATAAACCTACCCGTTTCAGTTCAAACTATTTATATTTATGTTGTTAGTTGTCTGACAACAGATAACATCTCATTACGTTAACGAGATGTCAAGTCAATAAAATGAAATTGATATGTAAAAGGTGAGTGAAAAAACACTATAAATAAATTAATCATTGTTTTTAAAGTAAAAAAATAATTAAAATTTATATCTATTTTAATTCCCTGACACCTAACACATTAAAAACAGGTGTTCATTATTATAATTCAACATGAAAATCAAAGACTTATTTTAAGGCTCATTCAAATTTTGATTTTAATTTTGGACGTTACAAACTTATTTATTTTAGGTGTTAATAAATATATCTAATAAAAGAGTAACTGCGGTATCTTGGTTATAAAGAGAGGCTATAACAATACTAACTATAATAAATAGTACTATGTTAGTAGCTCTAAGTAGTTTAGCTACGTTAGCTAAACTACAATACTTTCAAGCTATTTTATTGTTTAGTTAAAGAGTAATGGCTTAAATACTGCTGCCACTCCTGTTCCGTTGTTATCTGCTCGGCCTTTGTCCAGCCGAAACCAGAAAAATAGTTGAGCTGACCAAGTTCATCTGTATGAGAAATTATCCAGATGTGACTTTGGTCTTGCACTTCAGATACAACATGCTTAATGCTCTCAACGTTTTCTGGTGAAACAACAACACCAGTACCTAAAGCATAACCGTCAATGCTCTCCCATGCAGCGACCCAACCTAGCTTTTTATTTTCACTTACCTTCGCTTTTTCATCATGCGTTGTTACACCAATAGCTACCTTAAGATCTTTCGCTGGTAAGCCATTAATAAAGAAACTAGAAGTAACTTCAAATAATTGAGAGCCTAGTGTTAAGCTAATTCTCTTAACTTCAGTCACATTACCGATTGGCGCTTGATAGGCATAATCTAGTTCAAAAATAACTGTGTCAGAATTATTCTCAATGATACGCCATGCATTGTATGTAGTTGCTGGATAAGGTTTGTCATTTATCCACAACGCTGCACTACCTACACCTCTTGATGTCCCAGTATGATAAGGATCATGACCTTCCCCCCAATCTGTGTGATAACTCACTTTATTTAAAAAATTGTCATACCATTTATCTATAATTGAATAATCAACACGCTTGAGCCAAGCGTCTACTCCGCTAGAAGCATTATTTGCCGTTGCAGGTGAAGATGGACCATAAACACGAAAGGCCACTAAGTCATTTTCCCAAGTAAAATCATCTTCTCTTTCTGGTACATATTTAGCGTAAGCTTTTATTTTTTGCTTACTTAATTCAACTGTATTCTTCTTTTTTTCTTGTTGAAGAAGTTCTTCTTGTGATTGCTGAGCACAACTAGCAGTAAGGAGTACAACAACATTTAACACGAGCATTTTAGATAAAAATTTCATTTATATTACCTTTTCTATATTAAAACTCTTGGTATAAAATATCATACTCATAATCAATATAGTGACACATTATTTATCATGAGCTAGGGTAACAGCGTAACAATATAAAATATGTCCCTTTATCACTTGTATGATAACATGAGGACTGATATCTTAGCGATATATAACATTTAATACAATATGGAGTTTAAATAATGAGTAATCCTGATCTATCATTATTTTCGTTAGAAGGTAAAACTGCCCTTGTTACAGGTGCAAGCAGAGGCCTTGGACAAGCAATTGCTATAGGGCTAGCTAAAGCTGGAGCTACCGTTATTTGTAGTAGTTCTAAAAACAACGGTACCTTAGCAACAGAAAAAATAATAAACGACAATGGAGGGAAAGCATATTCCATAAGTGCCGACCTATCTGACCAAGACGCTATTCACTCAATGGTTGAAGAAGCATTTTCTCTTACCGGTACAATCGATATATTGGTAAATAATGGCGGCACTATTTCCCGATATCCTGCAGATAAGTACCCGTTAAATGAATGGCAAAAAGTTATTGATGTTAATTTAAGCGCTGTTTTCTTACTGAGCCAATTAGTTGGTATAAAGATGCTAGAAAAACAACAAGGAAAAATTATTAACATCGCTTCTATGTTGTCTTTTACTGGCGGCATAACAGTGCCAGCCTATACGGCGAGTAAGCATGGTGTTGTAGGCATAACTAAAGCATTAGCAAATGAATGGGCGAGTAAAAACATTCAAGTGAATGCAATAGCACCGGGATATTTCCGTACAGACAATACCCAAGCACTCCAGGACAATCCTGAACGCAATACAGATATAGAAAAAAGAATTCCTGCAGGAAAATGGGGAGAACCAGAGCAATTAGTTGGTGCGGTTACTTTCCTAGCAAGCTCAGCTAGTGACTATGTAAATGGCCATATATTAGCCGTAGATGGTGGTTGGTTGGCACGCTAACGCTATCATTCCCTTTAACTTTTTCAAATAGAGAATATTATGACTTTAGAATATGAAACCCGTTACGCTGTTGGGCATAATGAAGCAAAAAGCTTTGATACAGAACAATTACGTGAAGCTTTTTTATTACCCGATCTTTTCCAAGAAGATAAAATAAAATTAGTATATACCCACTACGATCGTTTCATTGTTGGTGGTATTGTACCAACAAACAACGCTTTAAATTTAGATAGTATAGATCCATTAAAAGCTAGTTACTTTTTAGAGCGTCGTGAGTTGGGTGTAATCAATATCGGCGCTACTGGTTCAGTAACTGTTGACGGCGATGAATATATATTAGAGCGTAACGAAGCTTTATATGTAGGCTCTGGAAATAAATCCGTTATTTTTACGAGTACAGATAATAAGGCACCAGCAAAATTTTATATAAATTCAGCACCCGCACACGCTGCATACCCAACTAAAAAAGTTACTCATAAAAACGCTAATGTTTTAGAATTAGGTTCGCCAGCAACGTCGAACGAGCGTTCTATTTACCAGCTTATTATTAATGGCGTAGTAGAAACTTGTCAGTTACAAATGGGGATGACTTGTTTAAAACCAGGTAGTGTATGGAACACTATGCCAGCACATCAACATGATCGTAGAATGGAAGCTTACCTTTATTTTGATTTACCTAAAGATCAAGCGGTAAGTCATTTTATGGGCGAGCCTAAAGAAACTCGTCATATTTGGACATGTAATGAACAAGCCGTTGTATCACCTGCCTGGTCAATACACAGTGGTGCTGGTACCTCTAATTACTCATTTATTTGGGGAATGGCGGGTGAAAACTTAGATTATGATGATATGGATAAATACGGCCCGACTGAATTAAAGTAGTATTAAGCATAAAGCGCTTTTCTGAAGGAAAATGTACGGGAAGCGCTCACATATTTTAAGTCAATATCCTAAAAAACGGCTTGGTTCAACTTTCAATAACGGTTTAACAACGTCAATTTAGCCGTAATTAAAGGTGATCTAAGTTATCTACTTATGATTTAGCAGCTAACTCTTCTTTGTATTTTTTAACTATTTGTATATGACGACTACGACTATTATTTAAATGCTCATAAATAGCCGCCCTTGCAGAAACTTGGTCCTTTGCATCAATCGCTGAAGCAATATTTTTATGTTCTTTTTGAATAATAGCTAAATACTCTTGAGAGTCTAGCGACTTTTCATTCTCAGTAATTATCTCTCTTGATGGAATGACACCTTCACCAATATACTTAATAAACCTTGAAAAATAAGGGTTACCTGAAGCATCAGCAATCGCTAAATGAAAAGCAATATCTTCTTTAAGCGCATCATTGCCACTATCAATTTGTTTATCAAAAGCATCTAAAGCTGACCAAATATTTTTCATATGTTTTGCTGTTCTTTTTTTAGCTGCCATAGTTGCCATTTCTAATTCTACAGCCATTCTTAATTCTAAAATTTGTACAGCATCTTCTATTGAACTAAATTCATCTGAATCAATTTTAAAAGATTTTTTTACCGTGTTATTGGCAACAAACATGCCAACACCTTGTTTACTAATGATTAAACCTTCAGCTCTAAGTGCAGCTACAGCTTCACGAACAACACTTCGGCTAACACCCGCTTTTTCTTCTATATCACGCGCAGCAGGAAGTTTAGTACCTGGTTGTAAATTACCACCAACAATTTGGTTTCTAAGTGACTCAACAAGGTCGTTAGTAAGACTACGAGAGCCTTGTAACTGTTCAATATTAAAGTTGTCTGCTGTCAAAATTCTATCCATAGTGAAAAAGGTTATCAGATAACAATACTACTATAAATCAATACTTATTTTAACTAAAATTTTAGCTCAATTTAGCAAACTGTGTTTTTAATTTATTGCTATAAATTACGAATTTTCAGTGCCACAATTCCAACATACTTCAAATGACGATGCGTTTTGTTCTGAACATTTTTGGCAAACCCAATCTTCACCTTCATTACTGCTTTGCAATTCATTTATTATTTCTGTAGCGCGTTCAAAATCCTTGTTATTTGTAACCCAGACTTCCGGCCAAGCATCGAAAGCCGATATTTCACCTAAAGCGCCTTGAGAAAATTCATTTTTTATAAAGGTACTTATACCTTCAGCCGAAATAAGGTTTTTAACATTAGTAACAAAAAAAATACTTTCGTTGGAATAGACAATTTTCATATTTGAGTACTCATAATTAAATAGCGACTACAATAATACCAATCGGACTAATTAATTGATCACTTAGCGAGAATTAAAAGGCTTAGAGGCACAAGTTATACGTTCCAAACATAACTTAAGTACCGACATCCATGTCGGCAAGGCATTGATTGAAGATAATGGTTATTCTCGGTAACTGCTCCTGCGTTACCCTAATACCCCACATCCATGTGGGAACCTTGTCAAAATCAATAACGCGGCATATAAGCCTTATAAACTCGCCCTTCGGGAGCTCATTAGCAAACTGATAACCGCACAAAATGAATGAAATATAGAATGACTATAATTAACTCATTGTGTTTGTTCTAAGCTCGCTAATGTAGCTCTAAGTTGCTCAATTTAATAATCCGTTTGGTATCATACCTCAATGATCAGACTAAAGATCATTGAGGCATTATCAATTGTAACGATTTTTAAACCTGTTATCACAATGACAAGCGGCCTAAATGCCGTTTCACTCATACTTTATTTTAGCCGCCAAATTGAAAGCGTAAGCCTGCATTAACAGTAAACCCATCATTTTTTGACCAAATATCTGTCGTCCATCGTCCACTAGCGGCTTGTTCTGGTAACAATAAAGATTCTTCTTTAGTTTGTCGTACGTTTAACAAGTTTTCCGCATTAACAAATAAGCTTATTTTTCCTATGGTTATCTGACCTAATAACCCTAAGTGCCAATAAGGATCACTTTGCTGACGATAGGGGTTATTCTCAAGACGTTGAGTACCCGTATAATAAGCTTCAAATCCAAGTAAATGGCTGCCATGCTCTTCCCACATCACCACAAGGCCAGCAGAATGTGTAGGTGTAAGTGCTAAAGGTATTCGGCCAGTGCCGATATCATTTTCTTTCGTTGCATCAGTATATAAATAACTCCCTGTGAACTTAATATTTCGCCAGCGATAACGGAGCAATAATTCAGCACCATTAATTTTACTTTTACCTTCAGCGTTAACAATGCGAACTTGTTTACCGAACGCTTTATCAATATCATTTATATTTTCTAACTCAGTAACATTTTCAATCTCTGACGTAAATAAGGTCATGCTCGTTTCTACACTACCTAAGGCATAGCTAACATCTATTGAAGCGGTTGACGCTTGTTCTTCAGTAATATTTTCTAGGGGCGCAAGGTGTGATAAACCGGCTTCATCAATGTCTTCAATAAATGGGCTTGGCGCAAAAAAACCTTGACCATAAGCCCCTCGAACAGTCCAGTTTTCAGGGCTGTACAATAATGAAATACGAGGACTTACTTGTGTGCCATATTCGCTATGCCAATCAGTACGAGCACTAAGTGACATTGAAACATCATCACTTGCTTCATAATCTAGTTGCGAAAACAATCCTGGTACTTGATATGAATAATTAAATTCTGAAAATGTATCGGAGTCGAATTTTTCAGATTGTAACGCTACACCTACTAACCACGCTGTTTTGTCAGAGTATCCTGACAAGCTTGACTCTATTAAATAGCTTTGGTGATTATCATCTTCAAGAACAGCGCCAAATTCATGTTCGTGATCTTGGTTCATGCCAGAGCCACGTACATTAATGTTCATCACGTCACCTACAGGTTTGTCGTAGATAAAACCAAGATCTGTTCTTAATGTCGATTGTGTTTGGGCGAATGTACTACCGTCGGGTAATGTGGCATTACCTAAAGTGCCGCCTTCCCTCTCTTCCTTCATTGCACCCATTGTAAGGTAAAGGTTGGCACCATCGTCACCTTGCCAATAGAGTCGAGGACGTACACTGCCTCTTTCGT
The DNA here is from genome assembly GCF_009832865.1 of Colwellia sp. 20A7. Taxonomy (NCBI): domain Bacteria; kingdom Pseudomonadati; phylum Pseudomonadota; class Gammaproteobacteria; order Alteromonadales; family Colwelliaceae; genus Colwellia; species Colwellia sp. 20A7. The sequence continues at coordinate 3,038,942 of NZ_CP047130.1, forward strand.
AGCCAGCCATGTCAATCCAGCCATCGTCGTCTAAATCTTGCTTTTCTTGATGATGAACGCCAGCAGTAACTGAGCCGCTTAAATCATCTGTTAACGGTGATGCGAAATACGAAGTCACATCTTGACCGTTTTTAGACGTAGCATTAATTAACACTTCACCTTCATAAGCATCTGCTGGTGTTCGTGAAATAAGATTAATAACCCCACCTAGTGCAGAGCCTCCATATAAAGAAGAAGCCGAGCCTTTAATGATTTCTACATTAGCCAGATCTGTTGGTGGAATTTGTAATAAGCCAATGGAAGCTGTTTGACCTCCGTATAAAGGCAAGCCATCACTTAACAATTGTGTATAACGCCCATATAATCCTTGAAGTCTAATATTGGCACTGCCTAGCGTAGGTGAAGTAGTTTGCACCCTAACACCACCAGTTTCAGCTACTAACATAGAAATATTACCTGGGCGCATGAGTGCTTTTTCTTGTATTTCTTCGCCGTTAATAATTTCTGTTCTGGTTGCAGATTCGGTGACAATACGACCTAAGCGAGAAGCGCTTACTTGTATTTTTTCAATATTATTATCACTATGTTCATGGTGCTCATGATCATCATGCTTTTCTTGATGGCCTTGCTTTTCTTGATAACTATGTTCGTGTTCAGTTGAGTTTTTATTTGAACTCTCATTTGCAAAGACAAACGCTGGTACTAACAGTATTGCTACTGCCATTGTTAAATTTTTTTTAAACATTTTTACCTCAGGTATAACGTGGTAATACTTCAGCGCAATAGTTCCGTAGAACCAAGTGCTGATAAATTTGTGACGTTCTAAGTCGTAGACAATTTAGCCTACTAAAAGTGTTATGAGATAAAAATAGGAGGACGATACAGCAGCGTTACAATAGATTTAGGCTGCTCAAAGTTTGAAATGTAAAATGTTTCATTGACAGTAATGGTTCTATTTAAGCCGACATTGGTAGAGAAATAGGTACTAGAGGAACAGACATGAGCCATACAAATACAATCCATATCGCAACATTCAATACTGCAACAGTCTTCAGCGCTATCCGTATCTATAATGCTTGAATCATTGTTTTCTAACTTATGATTCTTAATAAGAGAATGAGATTCTACAGAGGTTTCACAAGCCATTGAGGTATTAAAAGCTAGTACTTGCCCAATAAAGGCAACAAGCATGACGACAAAAAATAATACTCTTGAAACTGCTTTAAACATCTTAACCTCAAATTAAAGTACGGTGAGTAGTTTAAACTTTTATTATTAAGATGTGAAGAATTAAACATAATTTCAGTCATATAGCATTATGTCTTATATGGGTAATTTTAGCTCTGAATAGGTAAGATAATTAACACACTAAGACCACCTTGTGTTCGGTTTTTAAACACTAACCGGCCATTATGCGCTTCAATAATTTCACGACAAAGCGCTAACCCCAACCCAGTTCCTGAATGTTTGGTGGAATAAAAAGGTAATAAGGCATTTTGAATAACTTCTGCCGACATACCACTACCATTGTCATTAATACTAATTTCGACAACATCACTAGACTCTTGAAAAGACAGCGTAACATTGCCAGCTTCATCAGCTTCATGGGCATTTTTAAGAATATTTATTAATACTTGTTCAAACTGTGCAATGTCCACATTCATCATAGCATTTGGTAATGGTGTGATAAGTGAAAATGGGTAAAGTATTTGTAGTTGTTCAATTAATACAGCCCAATTAATGGCTTGTTTATTAGGAAGTTTAACTTTTGTCAGTGTCGCATACCCCTTAATGAAGTCATTAAGGTGGTTAACTCTACCGCTAATGGTATTAAATACTCGGTTTAGTCTGGGTTCATTTAAGTTTTGAGCCAATAATTCGCCGCTATGACACATAGAGCTAATAGGCGCGATAGAGTTGTTTAGTTCATGACTAATAACACTAATAACTTTCTTCCAAGTAGCCACTTCTTGTTTTGATAACTCTTGGGTGATGGTTTTAAGTAAGAATAATTGATGTTGCGCTTGATGGATAGTCACGCTTGAATTAGTCACATGCCAGGCCTGTTGGGAGCCTTGTTTATCGGTTAAAGTGAAAATAGATTCACCTTGATGCTTTAACGCATGTTGAAACTCGGGTGCTAACGACTCAACTAAGGTTGTCCATTGTCGTCCTACAATTGAACCATTTAATTCAAACGCTTGCTGCGCACTATTATTGGTAAAAGTGATGGTATCGCGGTGATCAACTAAAATAGTTACCATCGGCGAAGCATTCAACACTTTGTCTAACATCATTTCACGTTGGTAAAGACGCTGTCGTTCATCTCGTAGTTTATTACTGGTTTGATTAAACGCTTCAATCACAGTGTTGTAATTTGCTTGTTTTTGCTGATTTAAACTCACCGAGAAATCATTGTCACGTAAACGTTGTAAACCATGAGTTAAGCTTTGCAAAATGATTTGCTGGCGCTTATATTGTTTTGTTAATAAATGAAATGTCGCTAATAATACAAGCACTAACAGCAAACTAATATACATAGGATGCTGTGCAACAAAGTAGTACACCATCACTATTAATGTTGTGTGTAACGCACCTAATAGAATAATTAATCGCATTTAATGCTCTTCTGTTTGACTAAGTTGATGCTTTTCAATGCGTCGATAGAGCGCTTGTCGGCTTAATCCCAATTCATTCGCCGCTCTTGCAATCACCCATTCATGTTTGTCTAACACGGCTTGCAAGTTTACTTTATCAGCACTTGCGTCTAGCGCTATACTTTCTGCTTTATTGATTGATAAAGAACAATCGACCTTGGCTGAATTTGCTCCAAGCATAAAGTGCTCAGGTAATAACATTTCATCGGCACACAACACCATAGCCCGTTGACAATGATTTTCTAATTCTCGCACATTACCCGGCCAAGGTTGTTGTTTAAGCAGCGATGCAGCTTGCTCGCTCAATTGATGAGAGCCTGAAATAAAATGACGTGCTAAAGGGATAATGTCATCTTGTCGCTGCGCAAGCGGCGGTAAATTAAGTTCAACAACGTTAAGACGATAATATAAATCTTCACGAAAGGTATTATCTTCAATTGCTTGCGGTAAATGACTGTTGGTAGCACTAATAACCCGTACATCTACCGTAATTGTTTCGCTAGAGCCAACACGTTCAAACTGTCCAGTTTGTAATACCCGTAATAACTTCATTTGCCCCGCTAACGACAAATTACCAATTTCATCTAAAAATAATGTACCGCCATTCGCTGCTTCAAATCGCCCTTTTCGCATAGCCGTTGCGCCTGTGTAGGCACCTTTTTCAGCGCCAAATAGCTCTGCCTCCATTAGTTCACTGGCCAGTGCGCCCATATTCACTTTAGTAAAAGGATTAGTATGTCGCGGCGAATTTTGGTGAATATAATCAGCAATACGTTCTTTACCACTACCATTTGCACCTGTGATTAAAACACTAATATCACTATTAGCGACTTTATTTGCCATCGCAACAAGCTGTTTCATCGGCTGGCTTTCTACAATAAAATTGGATGATGTATTTTCTGTGGTGTTATTGTTTTTTTGAGCTGACTTTTCGTTACTATTATTCGCTGGTTCTATAATATTTTCCGCAATAATATCGAGTAGTTTTATATCATTCCACGGTTTAGGTAAATAATCTGCTGCGCCGGCTTTAACTAATTCAACCGCAATTTCAAGCTGTCCCCAAGCAGTAATAATAATAATAGGTGTAGTCGGCACAATTTCTTGAAGTTGATAAAATAGGCATCTGCCCTCTTCTCCTGATGTTGTTCCTTGACTAAAATTCATATCTTGAATAATAAGATCAATACGCTGATTGTTAGCTGCAAATAACGCCTCTTTAATCGTGCTAGCCGTAATTACTTGATAATTATGCAAACTCAGTAATAAATCTAATGCATCTAAAATATCAGGATTATCGTCGACGACTAATATTCGCTTCATTGTGTAAAACCTTGGTTGTTTATGTTTTTTTATTTACAGTAATTAGCTGCCATCATTAGCCGTCACATGCGCAACGGCTAATGATGGCAAACTGTATTACAATGTTTTCGTTGCAATAACGGGCGATATTTTTGTTGTTTTATAAGCGGGTAGCCAAGTGGCTAAAGAGCCAGCAACAAATATGACTAATACCGCAAGAGCATACAATACTATTGTTGGCTTTTCGATAGTAATGACTTGTGATAGCGCGATATTTAAGCCAATCATAGTAGCGATACCCAGTAAGCTAGCGCCAATGTTTAATATCCAGTTTTCACTAAATACATAAAGCATAATATCTTTTTTGCGCGCGCCTAACGCCCGGCGTATACCAATAAACTTACGTTGTTGTGTTACATGAAAATGCGCATGCGCAAAGCTACTAACGATAGTCACCAAAATCATTAACGCCGACAACATAGCAAACAAACTCGCTAAACCCGCATCTTGACTGTAAAAGTTTTTCAATCGCTCTGCCATACTCTGCACACGTATAATGTCACGTTCTGCTTGTACGGATAAAATGGTGTCGCTGAGCTGTGCTTGCACTTGTGCTAGTTTTCCTGGCTCAACACGTACCACATAATGTTGCTCATAATCTGATTGTGAAAACATAAAGTTGCCAAATAAACCAAAAGTTTTATCTATGCCTTTACGCGCAGGGCTAATACTAAAGTCACGCGCAATACCTATCACTCGTCCATTATTCGTGAGTTCACCTAACGCCGATTTATTTGGAAATATTGCTTTAGCTAATGACTGCGTAATAATAATATTTTGTTCTATTTCTCCTCTATCTTTCAAGGTATAGAAATCCTTGGTTATATCATCAGCATCGGTGAGTTTTCGCCCCTCAATAATTTCCACGCCTAAATTTTCCAATCCAATTTTACTACTGTAAAACATCTGTACATAACGTAATTCTGTAGGTAAAACAGCATCTTTTGGGAAGTCAGCTGCTTGCATATTACCGTTCCAACTCCCTCGTTGAATTGGTAATTGGTTATAATGAGCCGCGCTAATAACACCGTCTATCGCTGATATTTTTGCAATATCTTGCTGGGTAATCGATTGGTAATAATCGGTATCACGATAGGCACCAGAGGTTGGCATTAAATCAACGGTAATAAGCTGTTCAACGTCAAAGCCTAATGGTTTATTGAGTTTTTCAATCGTACTCGCCGTTAATATAACTGTATTAACCATTAAACCTATGGTTAAACTGAGTTGTAATATTAATAATGTTGTGGCAAATTTACGCAAACGTAATGCCTTAAGTAATGCTTTAATATTCATAGTAATACCTTATTTCAACGTCGTTGATAGAGACGTTCTACAAGAACGAATTAACGGATACAACATGCTAATAAATGAAGTGATTAACGCAATAGCAATCCCCATCAATATTAATGTTATGTCTATATCGCTAGTTTGTTTTAGTGCTGGAAATAATGTCATTGATATTTGCAGAAACACCCAACCAAATAAAAGTGTTAATACTGCGCAACATAATCCAATCAACATGCTTTCAACAACGCCTTGATAGAAAACATCTTTCATTCGAGCACCAACCGCACGTCTAAGCCCAGTTTCAAATCTTGCGCTATGATAACGAGCGAGTAATAAACTACTGGCATTAAAAATACAGACAGCTAAAAAGAGTGAACTAGCTAAAGCGAAGGCCAACATACGTTCATCTACAACCTTTTGGTGTGTTAGCCACTCATTAACATCCAATAAACGATTGTCATTCGCGCGCAAATATTCGCCTTGCGCTTTGCGGTGTTGTGAGTAGTTATCAAGGTATTGTTGCATTAAATTCTTCTGATCAAGCGTATCGAGCTGTACAAAAGCTTGAATAAAAAATCCATTTTTTCCACGGTTATCAGATACTGAATTAATTCGATCAGTTGACATGTTTCGCAAAACTATAGCCCATTCATTATCCATTGCAGTTTCAATGGGTGCATAAATGTCATCGGTTGGTTCAAATGCTTGCTCAAATGCAGCTTTATAAAAAGCAGGTTTTAAACTCCATGGTTTTAGGACACCAACAATTTCAAAAGGTTTACCATCAATTTCAAGGGTTTTACCGACACTATTGCCGCCGCCAAAAACTTGTTGGTTAAACGTATCACCAATAACAATCTGCTTGGCATAGTCTTGCTGCCAAGCACCGCCAAAGGCAAAAGGTGCATCTGTTAACGGGAAAAACCCAGGTGTGGTAGCTCGTACTACTGCTTGGTGGCGCGTTAGACTTTTAGCATTAATATCTCTGGTGTAAACGGATGATTGGTAATGCACCATAGTGTTAGTTGCTATGTCATTTTTTAAAATATGCATAGCATCGTTATATCGCATAACTTCAATTAACTCTGCATCAGGGTTATCGTTAGACCAAATATTAAGTGACACATTAAAAATACGTTCGCTCTTATGAGGAATAGGATCCGATGACATTGACTTAATAATAGCGACATTAGCTAAGAACACACCTACACCAACCGCTAAAGTAGAAATCATTAAGATAAAAAACAGTCGATTACGGATTAAATTCCGAAAACTCAATTTTAGGTAATATTTAAACATTTCCATAACGAATCCTTAAATATTAACGGCAATAGGGGCATTATGATGCGTTGGTGCATAAACGCTGTGATCGGTAATTTGACCATCAATCACTTGCACATTACGGCCAACAGCACGGGCTTGCTCTGGATCGTGCGTTACCATAATAATGGTGCTACCTGCTTCGTTTAAAGTATGCAGTAATTCCATTACTTGGCGTGCCATTAGTGAGTCAAGGTTACCTGTGGGTTCATCCGCTAATAATATTTTTGGCTCACCGGCTAAGGCTCGGGCAATAGCCACACGTTGTTGTTGTCCACCGGATAACTGACTTGGTAAGTAGTTAGCACGACTAGCTAAACCAACTTGCTCCAAAGCGCCATCAATGCGGCGCTTTCTTTGTGCTGCATTAAAACCGCGATAGCGTAATGGCATATCAATATTATCAAACAGGTTAAAGTCAGGGATTAGGTTATAGTTTTGAAAAATAAAACCAATTTTTTCGTTACGTAAGCGCGATAATTCATCATCATTAAGTCCTTGAATATTGACACCGTCGAGTTCATAAGAGCCTTTATCGAAACTGTCCAACAGCCCTGCGACGTTTAAAAATGTTGATTTACCTGAGCCAGACGGCCCCGTTACCGCAACAAACTCGCCGGCATTTACGTGTAAATTAAAATCACGTAATGCATGGGTTTGAATAGTGTCACTACGATAAATTCGACTAATATTTTTCATGTTAAGCATAATTTTCTTCCTAAAAGGCCTTTTAGCAACCTGCTGTTTTATGGATAGTTTTATTGTTAATTTTATAATTGGTTTGTTCTTTATTTGTTCTTAATTTAGTGAAATCGTTGAGTGCATATCAAACGTTTCCGTTGATGAAATAATAATGCTGTCTCCTGATTTTAGTCCTGATGTTATTTCAATAAATTCAATACTTTGCGAACCTGTTGTTATGGGGATTAACTTGGCTTCGTCTCCATTGATAACATAAGCTGCTTGACCACCATGACTCGCTTGAAAGCCACCACGTTTAACCATTAATACGTTTTCTTTATTTTCAAATTCGATACGGGCATTCAAACGTTGATTTTGGCGTAGTTGAATTTCGGCTAAGTTATCAATTGACACTCTTACCATGACTTGACTGTTTTTAACTTCAGGTGAAACTGAAATAACTTTACCAATAAGTGATTTTCCTGATATTTGCATTTTCACATCAAGACCAAGTCCTAAATCATCGGCGTAAAATTCAGGTACGTTAAGCTCTGCTTCATACTGACTTAAATCAACAATAGTCATAATGGCTTGGGTATCGCTAACTCGTTCTTTTTTCTGTACTAACCAGTTACCAACAATACCATCAACAGGTGCTCGAATATTCAGTAGCTCAACACGTCGCTGCAGTTCATCAACGACTAATTGTTGGCTCTTTACTAAAAGATCACGTGTTTGGTTTTCAAATTCAAGACGTTGTATTGCTAGTTCAACGCGTTTTTTGGCATGTTCGAATAGTAAGTCATTTTCAAGCTTTGCATCACGTTTACTGACTAGGTAAAGCTGACTAACCACTTGTTTTTCATATGATAGCTCTGCACGGGTTAATTCTCGGGTACTAGCATTAGTACGAACACGTGCAGTATCAAGCACTTGCTCTAAATCAAGCTGAGCTTCACGATCACGTAATTCACTTCTTCTAGCATCAATTTTTAAACTTTCTAACTTAGCTGTAGCTTGCTTAACTGTTGATTGTAATTCAGGGCTTAATATAGTTGCCACAATGGCATCTTTTTTAACGATATCACCTGGTTTAGCTAATAAAGTAACTTGTCCGGGCTCAGAGCTATAAATGGTAGGAGCATTCGCGGCAACTAATTTACCATTAACAGCGATATCACGAATTAAAGTACCGTTAACAACGGTAGCACGGGTAATAGTTTGTGGGTTAACACTTGGAATACCGCCCGACCATTGACTTAAGGTTGGTAAAATAAACCAAACCGCGCCAATAAATACAAGCGCACCAAGTGTTAATTTAGCCCAAGGCTTTTTATTGGCAACTTTACTTATTACTTCGTCTTGTCCGTCGGTAGAGCTAATCATATTTATTTCACTGTATTGTCATATATATACAGGATATAGCGAGTAACATGCCAACAATTAAATAAATATATAACAATATGTTTTTAAAAGATAAAAATAAAAAACACAATAACTAAAGTGTCCGATATTTTGATAATAAGTGTCCGTTCGGACGGTGTGAGTGTCCGATTTATTTAAGCGGACATTACTTTAAGCAGACCATAATTTAAGTGCTGATAGTTTAAAATAGGTGATAATTTAAGTAGGTGATAGTTTAAACAACTGAGAACTTAAACAGGCAATAGGTATATAGAGTCGCACGAAGTTTTACAATTCGGCAATGAAAATCAAAAATAGAAAGGTAGTTGATAAGAAGGTAAAGTGGCGTATGCCAAATGAATGAGTTATCGCTATTTATATATAAATAACGATAACTTAATTTTAGATGCTTAAAAATAGTCGCGTTATTTAGCCAAAAATAGCACGCATTAGTGCGATAACTTTTTCAACACTCTTACCTTTTTTTACTTGGGCAATAATTGAGTCACGTTTACTTAACATATACTCTGGTAGGTCTTCGGACATTAATGCTTTATCTACCATTTCTTCAACAGTCTCTTTACTATTTTTTCTAAAGGTAGTGTTTGATTTTTTTGGTGCTTTGTTAAGTGCTTTATCACGAGCACGAATGTAATTCGAGTTTTGTGATAAGTCAGCATCGGCAAATAAAAACAAATCAATTAATATGGCACGATTGTGCCAGATAGTAAGCTCAAGATTAGTATTATCTTTTTCGTCAATGGCTTCTTCTTGCTCTGTAATTACGTCAGTTCCAATGGTAGAACTAACATCAGAGCTATTATCATCAAGACTTTCTGCTGTATTACTATCTGTAATAGTTTGCTCTGGCTCTGCTTGATTCCACCATGGCAACGTACGTAAAGTGCCAATCATATCGTGCCAATACGATGAAAAATCGGTGTTTGAAAATTTCACAATAGATAGCCCTTTGCAGAACATATCAATTTTATTATTGTTTAAGGCGATAAACTGATCGGGACGACGCATCGCGAGCAATCGTGTTGCGGCAGGTAATGGTGCTTTACTTTTAACTGAGCTATCTGCCGACTGCTCTTGAGCATAGTCTGAAAATATTTTCTGAAAATCAGTAACAAATTTTTGATATTCGTCATAGTTCACATCACCCGTTAATGGGATATGTGCTAATGCCACATCAAACTTTTCAGGGCACTGTTCAAGTAACAAATGAAAAAGCTTAGCGCCTTTGGTACTTGCAAACCATTCAGTATCAAAGTTATAAGTATGATATACATGGTTTGCCGTATGCTTACCGGCAAACACTAATCGGTCTTCAAGACTTAAATCAGCTAACGGAAGTTGGCAATTGTTCTTCACATAATTCAATAAACGTAGTCGCTCATCTAAAGCATGTAATTCATTTTGTTGTTCAACAAAACCAATAAATATCGGCCAAGGTGCAATACGTGCCATTTTACACTGGCTAATAGTAAAGCCGGCTTCTAATGAATCTTGTAATTTTTTTAATGGTAAAAACTGTTCTTCATCTAAAAGTTCCATATTAAGCTCTTCACGGCATAGCCTAATGAACTCTCGACACCACCCTGTAAATTCATCAGGTCTATTTACCACTTTCACTGCCATTAAATTTAAACTTAACGGCGTGAAATATTTAAGTACATTTTGATAAATCTGATTTTCAGCAGCAGACAATGGCATTTTTACAGGCGAAGATAACAATTTTCTCATTAAATTTTACACACTCTTATTGATGATTTACTTCTAGTGATACAAGCTAATATCGGCTAAAAATAATAGTGAAAGTCGCGCATAATACGGATTTATTGAGGCATTGCAATGAATAGTAAATATTATTCTATTTTAGCTTTATACTTGTACTATTGTTGATTAAAAATAATACTAACAAACAACAATACTGATAAGTTTGAACAATTGTGAATAGGAAAGAATGTACTTTCTCAACGCGGTCAAATTATACGCTATTGTATAAAAGCGACTTTTTTTTGCTTAATTGGCGCTATTTTAATCCTTTACTTTACTGGCTTAAAAAAATTCGTGCATTTCCTATATAAAATAGTATCGACTCCCGTATAATCTATCAATAAGCCTTAGTATAATCACAGAGCCTAATTAATGAGCTACATCCCACTAGAACAATTAAAAAATGCTTGGATCTTTAAACATAAAAGCCTTCCAATTAGTGAAAACGATTTAACTAAAATTAAACCTATGGCAAAAGATCGCGCGAATGTATTGTGGGATACTTTTATTAGTCGTCAAGTAGATCATCCTGATTTTTTTAAAAAAGGCGACTGGCCTTTCGACAAAAATAATTGGAAAGAGCAAGGCAAATGGGAAAGCATTTGGGACAGCAACGATGAAGATTTACCTGAATTGATCAATGCACATATTGCTTGGGACAATAACACTGTCGTTTATTATTGTTCAAATAGAGAGAATATTATTGAAACAACATGGGCTGTGTTTAAACGTTGTTGGAAAAACTTCTTATTTATGGATGATGGTCCAATTTTAATAGGAAAAAAACGTCAACAAGTGGTGCAATTTACCAGTAATGGTTATTTTAAAATTGGTGATAAACCAAAATAATGACTATAAAAACCGCATTACACCCACGTAATAAACATCGCCATGGCTACGACTTTGCTACCTTAACAAAGATCCACGCCCTTTTATCAGCGTTTATTATCAAAAACCAATACAATCAACAAGACACCATTGATTTTAGCAATGCTAATGCAGTAAAAGCCTTAAACGCTGCTTTACTAAAAAAACATTATCAAATAGAGCATTGGGACTTTCCGCAAGGTTATTTATGCCCTCCTATTCCTGGGCGTGTTGATTATATTCATTACCTTGCTGACTTATTAAAAGAAAGTAAGGTATTAATAGCGGAAAATGATAAAGCCATTGGCAGTAAAATATCCGTATTAGATATTGGCACTGGCGCTACCTGTATTTATCCTATGTTAGGCGCTAGTGAATATGATTGGTCTTTTGTCGCTTCAGATATAGATCCAATTTCTATAAAAGCGGCAAATGCAAATATTAATGCCAACCCAAAGATCAAGCAGCAAATAAGCTGTCGTTTGCAAAATAATAGCACTAAGATTTTTGAAGGTATTATTAAGCCAAATGAATTTTATCATCTCACTTTATGTAATCCTCCCTTTCATAAATCATTAACTGATGCTGCAACAGGCACTAACCGTAAATGGAAAAATTTAAATAAAGGTAAAACAGCTGATAAAAAAGAGAATAAAGCAGATACATTAAATTTTGGCGGTCAAAAAGCTGAGTTATGGTGTCAAGGCGGAGAATTGGCGTTTATTCGTCAAATGATCAACGAAAGTAAAATATTCCAAAGCCAAGTACTCTGGTTTACTTGTTTAGTGTCAAATAAAGATCATTTATCTAAAATAAAACTATCGTTAAAAAAAGCGAAAGCGTCAGAAATTAAAGTTTTTAACATGGCTCAAGGACAAAAAATCAGTCGTTTTATTGCTTGGCGTTTTGTTAAAAGTGATCTAAACACAAAGTAACTGATACTAAATTACAATTAAACAAAGCCCCAAAAACAAACATTAACAACCACCATTAAACACTAATTATCAATGAGTTAAGATAAGTTTACAATAGTGAAACAAGGGCGATATAGCCCTTGTAAAATCATCAAATGTACACGCCTTAACGGCAATTAAAATTATAAGATGTCCTAAAAAACAGTCCATTGGCATAGTTTAAGCATAACCACTATTGGAAATGAATCTTAAACCAACTAATAACTATAAAAGGAAAAATGCATGTTAAGTTCAATTGTACTTTCAATGGCTATGTCAGTTTCACCTGTTGCAGCAACAGATGCTAATGTTTTAGATATTCAAGAAGTTAGCGCTAAACGTGGCTCTCGTCGATTAAGTGATGAATTCAATCTAGATGTTCAAGAAGTGAGTGCTAAACGTGGCTCTCGCCGATTAAGCGATGTATTTAATTTAGATGTTCAGGAAGTGAGTGCTAAACGTGGCTCTCGTCGTTTAAGTGATGAATTTAATTTAGATGTTCAGGAAGTGAGTGCTAAACGTGGCTCTCGTCGTTTAAGTGATGAATTTAACTTAGATGTTCAAGAAGTAAGTGCTAAACGTGGCTCTCGTCGTTTAAGTGATGAATTTAACTTAGATATTCAAGAAGTAAGTGCTAAACGTGGCTCTCGTCGTTTAAGCGATGAAAATAGCTTAGATATGCAAGAAGTTAGCGCTAAACGTGGTTCTCGTAGACTTTAGTATTTAAAATAAGTTTAATTTCAGAGGTCAACCATGTTCAATTTATTAAAGTCGTTTTTCAATACCAGCAAAGCTAAAAAAGTTAATCCTATTGCTGCTCGTATCGAGATAAAAGAAACCTCTGCCAATACTTGGTGGATATAAGTTATTAATAACTTATATTTTTAATTGAAAAGCGTAATTATCTGGTAAATCAATTGCCAGAAACGATAAATAAATATCTAACATGGATGTTAGATATTTATTTAATAGCGATACGCTCACTTAAGGTCCACGCTTTACAATAGAAACTACGCCCTAAAAATAAGCTGTTCAAAACCAAACAAGCTATTTAACCGCATACGCTTCTTCATAACAAACATAGGCCATATAAGTGGGCCAAATATTATTCCAGCAACAGTCCATCTTTTACGATCAAAACCTGCAACTAATGCCTAACAATAGAAAAAAGCACCACAAAAAACGCTTAATAATATGCCTAAAAACACTAAAAATAACGACATAGTTCCTCGCCTAAATATCTGTACTCAACAGATATTTATCTATACCTAAAACGTCAAAAAATCGACGGTAATATAATTAACTGTACCTTTTTATTCAAGCTAAAGGACTAATAGCTACTATTCATAACAGAAATAATACGGAATATTTTATCCTTCATCCATGGCTAATTGTTACCACAAAGCGGCTAAATATAACCCTAAATCGTGTTAATAAACATAGATTAAGGTAAAACACTAACACCAAAACTTGATGTTGATATTTTTATTAAAAAGAAGCTGCACCTTTTTATCAGACGACATAAAAAGTAATATTAAATATTTTTTGAAAGTTTATTTTTAAAAGAGCTCAGCATAGCCAGGGTAATTCAGTATGCTGAGCTAATTAGGTGTGAGAGCGTTTTACCCAACGAGTAGAGTAAAACGCTTTGCTATGTCACTTAACTATATCGCTTAACTATACAGCCTAAGTATGCTGCTTAGTTATAAGGTTAATAAAATGACAATTTTTAACGTTCTTAATTTCAATTACAGCATTTGTATTAGTTTAATAAGAGCTTAATAATAGCTACTACCATTTTCAGCCATTGTAATTAAAGCTTCACAAGGTGCGTAACGTTCGCCATGCTGTTGTGACCACTGTGTTAATTGTGCAACTAAAGATTGAGCACCAATATTGTCAATATAACGTAAAGGGCCGCCTAAAAATGGTGGGAAGCCTATACCAAAGATAGCGCCAATATCACCGTCGCGAGCATTACGAACAATACCTTCATCAACACAACGTGCAGCTTCATTAAGCATCAAGTAAGTACAACGTTTGACTATTTCATTACTTGATAAGCTACCAGCTGGATTTAAGTTTAATAAAGTATAAACCCCTTCATCAACTTGCTTCTTACCTTTTTTAGCTTGCTTGCCGTATAAATAAAAACCTTTATTTGTTTTTTTACCTAAACGGCCATCATCTAATAACTTTGAAAAAGCAGGTGGAGCAGCAAATCGTTCACCTAAATCAGCTTCTAAAATAGGTCCTATTTTAGCGCCAACATCAATACCTACTTCATCAAGTAATTGCATTGGCCCGACTGGGAAACCAAAATCAACTAATGCTTTATCAAGCTTATCAATTGGCTCACCTGCCAATAATAATATAGCGGCTTCGTTCATATAAGGCGCTAAAATACGGTTAACATAAAAACCCGCTTTATCTTTAACTACAATAGGTGTTTTACCTTGTTTTTTAGCAAAAGCTACCGTGGTCGA